>CAYXHX010000069.1:6776-10294 GCA_964464835.1 uncultured Chitinophagaceae bacterium
ACCTAAAATATTTACGATAAATGTACTCAGTGGGAATGCAGGTGATTGAGGTTTGCTCATCCAGGATTGAATGCCATAGCGCAATACACCACCCATACCGCTACTGAATAAAACGATGAATACTAATTTCATATAATTGCAGCTTTCAACGATTCAATAAAATTCCAAAAAAACCGGTTTTCAAAACCCTTTAGGTTGGCTTACCTGCCAGGCGTCTTTATTCAATGAAACAAAAATAGTTTTTTGCGTGGTATCATACGAATTCCTGAATTGGATAAGATGCATGGTATCATTCACCGTGCTGTCCAATAATATAATAATGGAAGCCTGTCCCAATTGTGTCCTTTCTGCTTCAGAATATGTATAATATTTTTTTTTCAAAATTTCCAAAGCAGCTTTGTCCGCTTCATCCGTTTTCATATAAAAAGCTGCTTGCCGGAAATCACCTTTCAAGCAACCATCTATAAATTCACGCCCTGCATCCAATGCATTTTCTGCATGTGCATAAGTTGGGCCGGTATCACATGAAAAAAATAAGCAGGCAATAAAAATGAATGCATTTTTCAAAGTTCAAAATTTTAAAATTCCTCTAATGATATTGTTTGACATCTTATGGATTTGCCGGTATAGTATCATCCATATTATCTTCACCCGGCTGCTGCCCCATTTGCATGATTGAATTTTTATCAAATGCAACTTTCCATTCATCGTTTTCTTTAACAAGGCTTGCCATAATAGAATTATTATTATTGGAAGAAGTTACCCGCGCAGTAGCTGTATTTCCATTTATTTTTACCTGGTCTACAACCATTTTAAAGTTTGGTTTCGTAGTATCCTTCGTGCTTTTATTAAAAGTCGCAATCATATCAATCATTTGCGCACTCGATGCAGTTGCATATTTTTTAGCTTCGGGGAAGTTTTTTGAATACAACGCATCAAAAAAATGCTGGGCTACTTCACCCGGGTCACTTTTATTACAGGAAATAATAGTGAATAATATCGCACAGGCAAATAATAAAAGCGGGAATTTTTTCATACAATTCTTTTTTGATTTTCAAAAGTAAGGTCTTCTGTTTAGTTTGCAACAAATTTAAACCGATGTATTTCCAGGCAATTCTTATTTAAAAAAATATTATCTACTGTAAAGTATGGTTGTTGTTGAATAAATGTTGTGTCAAAATTAATGGTGTGTTGATATGCATACATCAATGTTTTCGCAACAAATTCACTACAATACATTTTTTCGTCTGTTCGTAAATCAAATCGCATATCAAACAAGGTTCCTTCTGAATATTTTTCCTGAATAAATTTTTTTTCTCTTGTTAATTTTATTGAATCCATATTGAACCTGAAAATACCAATACCTTCATTGGATGCGCCATCACAAAAAGCGGGAAGCCATTCCCTTTGTAAAGTTTGCTTTGGATTTATTTCACCACCAATAGCATGGTACACAAAAAACGAATCATGTTCTTTCAATACAATACCACAATGCGAATAAGTGTCGTCTTTGCGGCAAAACTGCCTCAATGCCTGGCTTGTAAAGTCAATGCCTGTACGCGTTATTACATCGCCATCGTGTATAAAGAATTTTAAAGAATCAATGCAGGATCTGCTCTGAATAATTCTTGCATGCGCAGCATTTTCAGCATTGTTTATCAATGATGCGTTCAAGTGCTGCTGGCATGAATAAAGTAAAAACAGGCAGCAATAAAGCCTGCTTTTTTTTATAAAAAACAGGATATTATTATGAATGCCGGTCGCCTTCTTTATCATATTCTTTTTCGTAGGCCTTAATAATCGCCTTTACCAATTTATGGCGCACTACATCTTCTTCATCTAATTCCACATGTGCAATGCCATGAATATTTTTTAAAATCCGTATGGCTTTTTCGAGACCACTTCTTTGGTTCCGGGGTAAATCTATTTGCGTCGGGTCGCCTGTTATAATGGCTTTTGCATGTGGCCCGATACGGGTTAAAAACATTTTCAATTGCAGGTCATTCGCATTTTGTGCTTCATCCAAAATAATAAATGCATGATCGAGCGTACGCCCGCGCATATATGCCAATGGTGCAATTTCAATCGTGCGGGTACTCATATAATACCCCAATTTATCGGCCGGGATCATATCATCAAGCGCATCATATAAAGGGCGCAAATAGGGATCAATTTTTTCTTTCAGGTCGCCGGGTAAAAAACCTAAATTTTCACCGGCTTCCACTGCAGGCCTTGTTAGAATTATTTTTTTTACAGCTTTATTTTTTAATGCCCGTACGGCCAAAGCCACAGCTGTATAGGTTTTCCCGGTTCCTGCAGGGCCAATGGCGAATACGATATCATTTTTTTCAGTGGCCTGTACCATTTGCTTTTGGTTGGCAGTTCGTGCGCGAACCGTTTTTCCATGCGGGCCAAACACCAATACATCGGCGCCATTATTTTCGATAAAATGGTCCACTACTTCAGCGTCATCGCCACCGATTATTTTTTCAAAATAATTTTCACTAAGGTTTCCGTTGCGTTCCATATACTGAATGACTAATCCTATTTTTTCCTTGGCTTGTGAAATTTGTTCCGGTGCCCCACTCAGTTTTATCTGTGTACCTCTTGAAAGAATTTTTAACAATGGAAATGATTTTTTCAACACTTCCAATTTTTTATTGTTTACACCAAAAAATTCAATCGGGTTTACATTTTCAAGGTTGATGATGGTTTCTGTCAATGGTTGTTTTTTTAGATGTTTTAAATAGAATTTTTAAAGCCTCAATCCAAATATAATTGAATGGTTGAAAAGTGTCGAATTAATCTTTGCACATTTGTTAGAAAATAAATTGAATGCATTCTTTTACATTTACCAAATTACTACTTTTCATAGAAAATAAATTTTTACATGAAAAAATTTAACGAATATAAAAAACTATTTTTCATTGGTGTTGCAGGCTCAGGAATGAGCGCACTTGCACAATATACTGCTGCGAGTGGTATTACTACAAATGGCAGTGACCGGTTTTTTAAAAATGGAACGTACAATGAAATACGGGAAAAACTTGAAGCCGCAGGTATTCATTGTTTCCCTCAGGATGGAAGTGGATTAACGCAGGATACAGATGCAGTTATTGTTTCTACGGCAATAGAAGAAACGGTACAAGAAGTGGCGCTTGCAAGAAAATTTAAAATACCTGTTTTAAAACGTTCCGATTTGTTGGCATTGGTTGCAGAAAGTAAAAAAACCATTGCCATTGCAGGAACATCAGGCAAGAGTACCACTACGGGAATGTTGTTTCATATATTATCAGCAACCGGTTTGGATCCGGGTATTATCAGCGGTGCAGGCTTGATTAGTTTGATTGAGCAAGGAAAAATCGGAAATGCATTTTTAGGGAATGGCGACTGGTTGGTGATTGAAGCGGATGAGAGCGATGGCTCTATTACGCAATACACACCACATACCGGTGTACTTTTAAACATTGAAAAAGACCACCAGGAAATTAACCGGTTGATGGAATTATTTTCCATTT
>CAYXHX010000070.1:0-3888 GCA_964464835.1 uncultured Chitinophagaceae bacterium
GAAGCGGGTACAGTGCGCATGGGAAATGACCCAAAAAATTTTGCTTTAAATAAATGGAGCCAGGCACATGATTGTAAAAATGTTTTTTGTGTAGATGGCGGACAGTTTACTTCACAGGCAGATAAGAATATAACCCTCACTATACTTGCATTATCCATGCGGGCAAGTGAATACATTATTGACCAAATGAAGAAACAAGAATTATAAATTATAATAAAAACCTTTTATATGGACAGGAGAAAATCACTTAAAACCATTGCCATTACTACTGTTTCCGCAGGTGTACTTTTAGAAGCATGTAAAACTGAACCTGCAAAAGATGCTGCAAAGAAAGACACGAATGCAGATAAAAACCTTGACAGGATGCAGGAAGAAATTGCTTATAATAAAGAAGTTGCTTCAGAAAAATTTTTTACTGCAGATGAAATGGCAACAATTACTGTTTTATCCGATATTATTATTCCAAAAGATGAAGTGAGTGGAAGCGCAACAGATGCAGGTGTTCCGGGCTTTATAGAATTTATTGTGAATGACATGCCTGATCATCAAATCCCCATGCGCGGCGGTTTGCGTTGGTTGGATATAGAATGTTTGAACAGGTACAACAATGCATTCAAAGACTGTACACCGGCACAACAAATTGAAATAATTGATTTGATTGCTTATCCTAAAAAAGCAAAACCCGGCATGGAACAAGGCGTTGCATTTTTTACGCGTATGCGGAATCTGACAGCGACCGGATTCTTTACTTCAGAAATGGGTGTGAAAGATGTGGGCTATGCAGGTAATAAACCCAATCAATGGAATGGCGTTCCGGACGAAGTTTTAAAACAATACAATCTGGCTTATACTGAAAAAGAGCTCAAAGAGTGTGTCAGCTTTGATAAAGCCTGATTGAACAATCTTTTATTTTTGTACTTTATAAAAAGCAAACATGTTTTCCACTTTAGCGAATGAATATTGATTATTGAATATTAAAAAACCTGCTATACCCTCCCAAAGAACCTGCAGTACCATTCATTATTGCCTGGAATTGCACCGAAGACTGCGCGAATTTATTTTATAAGACTGGTAAAAGCGCCAATCCCACAATAGAAAAGAAGTAGATTTTTTTCATGAATCAGTAGTTTAAAAAAGAGCGTTGCAATATTGCTTTTCGAAGGTAAGGATAATTATTTTTTTACCAGGTAGATTTTTTAATTGATTCAATAGAAATTAAGATAAATATTTCAATAGAAATGCCGGAAATAGTTCAAGCATATTATGAGTGATGTCCTCCGAGGCGGAATGAATTACTTTCTTCACCCTTCATTACATTTGCGCATGAATTTACAACAACGGGATAAAGCTTTTATCTGGCATCCATTTACTGCTCAAAAAAATATGCAACCGCCGATTCCTATCGTGAAAGCTAGGGACAGCCTGCTTTTCGACGAAAATGAAAATGAATATATTGATTCCATCAGCAGTTGGTGGGTTACACTGCACGGGCATGCCAATCCATTTATTGCAAAAAAAATATATGAACAAGCGCTTCAGTTGGAGCAGGTGATTTTTGCAGGTTTTACACACACTCCAGCAATTGATCTTGCCGAAAAACTAATTGAAAAATTACCTGCAGGTTTTTCCAAAATATTTTATAGTGACAATGGCTCTACTTCCACAGAAGTTGCATTGAAAATGGCTTTGCAATTTTGGTGGAATAAAGATATTAAACCAAAACGGAATAAAATACTCGCTTTTAAAAATGCCTATCATGGTGACACATTTGGCGCAATGGGAGTGAGTGAAAGAAGCGTTTTTACACTTGCATTCCAGGATTTATTTTTTGAAGTTATTTTTATTGATACACCCAATGAAACCAATGTAGATTCTATTTATGAAATTGTTGAAAAGCATGCATCAAATATTGCAGCATTTATTTATGAGCCACTAATACAAGGTGCGGGCGGCATGAAAATGTATGATGCAATTTATTTGAATGCTTTATTGAAGAAAATAAAAGAGAAAGAAATTATTTGCATTGCGGATGAAGTCATGACGGGCTTTTTCCGAACCGGTAAATTTTTTGCAAGTGATTACATGGAAGAAAAACCGGATATTATTTGTATGAGCAAAGGCCTTACCGGCGGTACGATGGCGCTTGGCGCTACAGCTTGTACACAAAAAATTTATAATGCTTACCTGAGTGATAATCCGTTGCATACTTTTTTTCATGGCCACTCATTTACGGCAAATCCACTTGCCTGCAGCGCAGCATTGGCAAGCATGGAATTATTGGAAAAAAATAATTGCCTTCAATGTATTCAACAACTATGCAATGCAGTGGAGGCTTTTGCACATCAACTGAAAAATGATAGCGGGATATATAAAAGAGGTATAAAAAACATACGATATAAAGGAACAATCCTTGCTTTTGAAATAGATGAAGGCGAAACAGAATACCTGAACACATTAAGCAAAACGATTACTGAAAAAGCGCTCCGTGCAGGCATTTACCTGAGGCCATTGGGAAACACGGTGTATATTATGCCGCCTTATTGCATTACAAAAATTGAATTGCAAAAAGTATTTGACTTTATCCTTGAATTGCTGAATTGATTATTGTGCTTCAAGTTTTTTCTTCAAAGCAGTCAAACTTGATTCCATAGGCGGGCCCATAATTTTATCATTCATCATGGAACTAAATCTTTCCCATGGATACCAATTAGCGACTGAAGAAAAATACCAATTCACTGTTACGCTATTGGCATCGCGGGGGATTATATTAAAAACGGCCGTTTGTGTTTTTCCTTTTTCTCCTTTCCAAATTGTAATGATGGAATCTTTTGATGCTTTTATTTCACTTACTTCATAATTTCCAAACCGTGCTACAGTGCCCGACCCGCTTGTCTTTTGTGATAAAAATGAAATGATGCCTGTGTCTGCGCCATTCATCCAAAACTTCCAGTATTTCATATCAGACATGTATAAAAAAACACTGTCAGCAGGCGCATGGATATCTGTTGCACGTGATACACGGATAGTAGCAGGGAATAATAATCCAACACCTGTAACAACAATGAACAAAATAATGAAAGAGATAATGGTTAATTTAATTAAACGCATTTAATATATTTTAATGAAGAAAAATTATTCCCACTTAAAAACCTTGATGGCAATGGCATAAACGATAACGCCCCAAATCAAGAGGATGCCAATCTCTTTCCAGCAATCAACCAGGCTTGCCCCTTCAAAAGAAATTTCCCGCATGGCATTATTGAAATGTGTGAGTGGCAATATATTGCAGATATACTGAAGCCATTTTGGAAAAACGGTGATGGGAAAAAATGTTCCTGCAAGTAAAAATTGAGGCAGTGTAAATAAATTTGCAAAAGGCGGAATCGTACTTTCATTTTTTGCGACACCACTTACAATAAACCCACATCCCATAAAAACAATTAATGCAATAAAACTCAATGCCATAATTTCAAGAAATGTAGTAAAGCCATGCACGAGTGTAAAATGAAACGCAAACGCGCCAATACCAATGATGATGATGGCGGTAATCATTTGGAAAATCACGCGGCTCAACGCTTCTCCCAATAACATGTATGAACGACGAACAGGCGTAGCAAAAAAACGTTTTAAAACAAGTTGTTGCCGTAAATTAAAAAATAAAAATGCCACACCAAATACGCCCGCACTTAATAATGAAAAGCCCAATTGCCCGGGTAAGATAAAATCAATTTCACGGTATTCCCTGCCCGGAATTTTTTCTATCACCGGGTTCAATGTAGCAACTGTAGGAACATTCGGATAAATTTTAGCGTTCAGATTTCCGATCACTTCTTTGATTACAGAGCCTACAATGCCCGTATTGCGTGGGTTTACAGCCTCTGAGCTTTT
>CAYXHX010000070.1:3898-10267 GCA_964464835.1 uncultured Chitinophagaceae bacterium
ATGAAACAAGATAGCCGGAATCAGGAGCTACTTTTTTCCGGATATTGATTATCGCTGTTAAATTACCTTTTTCCAGTTCTGCTAAAGAAATGCTGTCGGGCTGATGTTGGATGTCCAATGCCGGAATTGAATTTAATGCTGCATAAATAGTATTGGCTGTATCTGCATTTTTATCAAAAGCCACATCTGCAGAGAACCCGTTTGTATTACTGATAAAGCCAAAGACCAAAATAAAAATGAGCGGAAAACCAATACTGAATGCAACTGCGGATGGGCTGCGGAATGTTGCAATCAGGCTGGCTTTTGCAATGGCCATCATGGCTTTCCACTGGCTATATTTTTTCGGCATCTGGAAGAATTTGGATTGCAAATCTATTTGAATAATTTTCCTTTGAAAAAAAAATCCTCCCGGGTTGGGCTTTTTTATATAGAAAAATTGCATTCAAAAAATATAATGGATATTTGAAACCTATTTTTGATTATCGCATGAATCGTGCATATTTACTTACCGGCAGTAATCTACATCATCCTCGAATGCAGGTTGCACTTGCTGCTCAGCGCATTGAAAAATATTGCGGAAAAATAATTGCATCCTCTTCTTTATATGGTTCATCCGCGTGGGGTATTACAAATCAACCGGATTTTATCAACCAGGCGCTTTGCATAGAAACAAATTTTTTTGCAAAAAAATTATTGCAGGAAATTTTAGCAATCGAAAAAGAAATGGGCAGGATTCGACTATATAAAATGGGCCCACGAATGATTGATATTGATATTCTTTTGTTCAATGATGATGTGATCAATGAACCCGGGCTCACTGTACCACACCCGTTATTGCCGCAACGAAGGTTTGCATTGGAACCACTGGCTGAAATTGCACCTGCTATTGAGCATCCGGTTTTGAAAAAAGATATTCAAACAATTTTGATGGAATGTGTTGATTCATTGAATGTGTATAAAATTTAAATATTGTACGCTCATCAACCTTATTTTTGTTGCCTGAATATATGAAGTATCATTTTATAAGTATTGATGGAAATATTGGATCGGGTAAAACCACTCTGGCAAGGCTTTTGGCAAAAAAACTGAATGCCCGGCTGATTTTGGAAAATGCTGCGGAAAATCCATTTCTTCCCACTTTCTATGAAAACCCGCAAAAGGAAGGCTTTCCGCTTGAATTGTTTTTTTTGGCGGAGCGATTTAAACAATTGAAAGAAAGAATGAAAGCCAATGATCTTTTCCAGCAAATCACTGTTTCAGATTATTATTTCGGCAAATGCCTGTTGTTTGCAAAAATTAATTTATCGGATGAAGAGTTCAGGTTATTTCAAAAGTTTTATGAAATGTTGTTGCCACAATTACAAGCGCCGGATTTACTCATTTATTTGCATGCGCCTGTTCAGGTTTTGAAAAAAAATATTGAAAAGAGAAACAGGATTTTTGAAAAGAACATCTCGACGGATTACCTGCATCAAATCCAGGAAACATATGCAGATTATATAAAGCAACACCATATAAAGACAATTTATATTGATGTATCCAATGCTGATTTTCTCAGGAATGAAGTGCATCTTGATGTGATCATACAAGCCATACAAAACAAATCCGAAGAAACCCGTCAATTTTTCTCACTTCCATAAAATTTTTGAAATACACGAAGTACATTTGCTGCATCATCTATTTTTTGATTAAATGAATTCAATGCCGGATGCAACTTTCAAAAATGACCCACTCGCATCCGTAAGGATCCCCGAATTTAAAAACCTGATGATTGCCAGGTTCACGTTTGTGATGGGCCTGCGTATGATGAGTACAGTATTGGGTTGGTGGATTTATATTCTCACGCGAGATCCTTTTGCCATCGGGCTTTTGGGACTTTCCGAAGTAATCCCGGCCATTTCATTGGCTTTATATGCAGGCCACTTTATAGATATGCACGAAAAGAAAAGGCTGATACTGCGCGGTATAATCTTATATTTTATTTGCGCTTTTTTGCTGTATCTTTTTTCAACCACTTATACTTCCAATCATTTATCAAACCATACCATTGCAGTTTTCATTTACATAGTTATTTTTTGTACGGGAATAGTCCGTGCTTTTACCGGGCCGGTTTTCAATGTATTGCTGGCATATATTGTCCCTAAAAGTTATTTGCAAAATGCCACTACATGGAGCCAGGGCGCGTGGCTTGGGGCATCCGTAAGCGGGCATGCCACCGGTGGATTTTTAATTGCCATAATTGGTGTAAGCGGCACCTTGCTTACCATTCTTGGATTAATGGCAGTTGCATTTGTTTTTCTAACTCAAATTAAAAGAAAACCGCCATCTGAAAAACCCGGAGAAAAAAGAACATGGGAAAGTGTGAAAGAAGGTTTGCGCTTTGTTTTTAAAACAAAAGAATTATTAGGCGCCATTACACTGGATATGTTTGCAGTTTTTTTTGGTGGTGCAGTGGCAATGATTCCTGTGTATGCCAAAGACATTTTAAAAGTTGGCGCAGAAGGCTTCGGCTGGCTGAATGCCGCAACAGACCTGGGTTCTATCTGTAGCGTCATTTTATTGACGATAGCGCCAATGCAGGCAAAGCAGGGAAGAAAATTATTTTTTGCAGTTGCAGGATTTGGCATTTGTGTCATCATTTTTGCTTTTTCAAGATCCTTTTGGTTGTCATTCGGGGCGCTTGTAATTGGCGGTATGCTGGATGGCATTAGTGTAGTGGTTCGTGGAACTATTATGCAGTTGAAAACCCCGGACAATATGCGCGGCCGTGTTTTAAGTGTAAATAGTATGTTCATTAATTCGAGTAATGAACTGGGTCAATTTGAAAGCGGCGTTGCAGCAAAATTATTTGGTGTAGTGCCTTCCGTGATTTTTGGCGGTTGCCTTACTTTAGTTGTAGTAGTTGCCACTTGGTTTAAAGCGCCGGCTTTGAGAAAAATGGAATACTAAAGTTGAATTATTTCACTTCAATTAATTTTTCCAACACATAAAAAACAATAGGGCAGAAGGTAGCATTCTTTTCTGTGATTTTTGTTCTTTTTAGAAATACGTCTTCATCCGTATATGGAAACCGCCTGCAATCGGAAGGCCTTTCCGAATAAATTGTACAAGCATTATCAGCGCCCAAAAATGCACAGGGCACGGATTTCATCACATAATCACCATCTTCATCCAATCGCAGGTACATATCAATAAAAACGGATTCACGTAGTTTTAAATGCTTGCTGATGCGTTTGATGTCGGGAGTTTTAAACCTCGGCGAATAATTTTTACAACATGCTGCGCATTGCAGGCAATCAATTTTTTCAAAAGCTTCCTCATGCAGTTGTGGCAGGCGTTTCAATGTTTTCCGGGTGTCTGTGGTTTTTAAAAATCGCTTATATTCTTTCTGATGTGCAGCAGATTTTTGCTGCCAGTTTTTTAAAGCTTCTTCCTGCATGACGGATGATTTTTTTTTATTTTTCTCAGCATGAATTTAAAAAGTTTGCGGGATAAGAAAAATTAAAATGAAAAACAAAATTATTACTTTCAGTTTTGAACACTTCAAATAGTTTTATCATTTTTAGATCACAATAACATGGGCTTTCATGGAACTGTTTTAAATTCGCAGCAGGAACCAGCAGCCAAAACATGGAATTAGTGAAAGAACAATTATTGTGGATTATTTCCACACCAATTTACGTGATCATTATTGGTGGTGAATTATTGCTTTCTCATTTTCAGCATAAGAAAGCATATACATTGAAAGACACAGCGGCGAATGTTTACCTGATGGTGCTCAATTCGGTGATTGATCTTTTATTCCGCATTGTTTATATCGCCATCCTTGCATGGATTTTTCAATTTGCTGTAATTCAATGGGAGCACGGATTTATATATTGGTTTCTTTTATTGATTGCAGAAGATTTCCTGTATTATTGGCTCCATCGTTTTGATCATGAAGTGCGTTTTTTTTGGGCTGCACATGTTACACATCACAGTTCGGAACATCTCAATTTTTCTGTAGGTTTCCGGTCATCTGTCTTTCAGCCCTTATACCGGTTTATTTATTTTTTACCACTTGCTTATTTTGGCTTCCAGGCAGCAGATATTGTTTTTATGTATTCCGCTACACAAATCTGGGGCATTTTTGTACATACAGAATTTATAAAAAAAATGGGGCCATTGGAATATATTTTTGTAACACCATCACATCACCGTGTACATCATGCGACCAATCCAAAATATTTGGATAAAAATATGGGCATGTTTTTAATCATTTGGGATAAACTTTTTGGAACATTCCAGGAAGAATTACCGGAAGAAGAATATCAGCCGATTCATTATGGCCTTACAAAAAATATTGAAAAGCCCAATGCAGTAAACATCATTTTTCATGAATGGAAACAGATTTGGAAAGATGCAACAACAAGGGGATTAAGCTGGAAGCAGCGCTGGTACTACATTTTCGGCCCACCCGGATGGAGCCATGATGGCAGCAGGAAAACAAGTGAAATGATGCGGGAAGATGAAAATAGTCAAAACGATGTAGATGAAAACAATGAAGAGATTAAGAATATTTATGCCGCATGATAAATATGAGTTGTGAAAAACTATTCCTTTTAGTAATAATATAAAATGTAATGTTGGGCAATGTACTAAACGTATTATCACGACTCAAATGATAAGTAATCGTAGCTGAAAAATACGTTAAACATTTTCCTTAACTATATAAAACACGGCAAGCCAGATAAGCCCTTTCACCAGGAAGAAAAGAAAGCCAATAATGCCAATCTTTTTGAGGTATTTTTTAAATTTTTCAGGCATGACACAAAGATAGGCGCATTGCAAAAAAATACAAGCCTTTTCCCCGTTTCTTTTTAGGCAACGGCTTTTTTCACCAGATCAGCCGCTTCGCTTAATAAAATGGCGCTTTGTACTTTCAGCCCGCTTTCATCTATTAATTTTTTGGCTTCACTTGCGTTTGTGCCCTGCAATCTAACAATGATGGGTATTTCAATATTTCCCATTTTTTTATAAGCGTCAATTACACCGGAAGCTACGCGGTCACAACGTACAATACAGCCAAAAATATTAATGAGAATGGCTATTACATTCGGGTCTTTTAAAATAATGCGGAATCCGGCTTCAACGGTTTGTGCATTGGCTGTTCCTCCTACATCCAGGAAGTTGGCCGGTTCACCGCCACTGAGTTTGATCATATCCATTGTAGCCATTGCAAGCCCGGCGCCATTTACCATACAACCCACATTGCCATCCAGTTTTACAAAATTCAAATTATACTGTCCGGCTTCCACTTCTGTGGGGTCTTCTTCTGAAACATCACGCATGGCTGCTAAATCCGGGTGCCGCATTAAAGCATTATCATCCAGGTTCATTTTGCAATCCACGGCAATCATTTTATCATCACTAGTTTTAAACAAAGGGTTTATTTCGAGCATGCTGCAATCCAGCCCCAGGTAAGCATTGTAGAGATTGGTTACAAATTTTACACAGCTCTTGAAAGCATTTCCTTTCAACCCTAAATTAAATGCAATTTTTCTTGCCTGGAAAGGTTGTAAACCATCGGCAGGATGAATCCACTCTTTAAAAATTTTATCCGGTGTTTCTTTTGCCACACTTTCAATATCCATTCCACCTTCGGTACTATATATGATCACATTACGGCCTTTTGCACGATCCATTAATATGGATAAATAAAATTCCTTTATAGGATTTGGCCCGGGATAATAAACGTCTTGCGCAATGAGGATTTTATTTACTTTTTTCCCCGCCTCGCCGGTTTGAATTGTAACCAATGTATGGCCTAAAATGTTTTTGGCAATAGTAGAAATATCCTCTAAACTCTTTGCTACGGCTACGCCACGTTGTTCTGTTCCTACAATTTTTCCTTTGCCCCTGCCGCCTGCATGAATTTGTGCTTTTATTACTGCAAAATTATTATTGGTCTGTGTTTTTATTTGGCGGTAAGCTTCTTCAGCGGCCATTACATTATCTACGGCAATGCCTTCCTGAACAGGTACATTGTATTTCTTTAATAATTCCTTAGACTGGTATTCATGCAAATTCATAATTTCATTTTAGGTTGCGAAGATAATAAAGAAATTAATTTTACCATATTCTTACCCGAAGGCTGTCCGGGATATACATTTTATTATTGGGCTGCACATTGAATGTTTCATAAAATGCATCTACATCAGAGAATGGCCCGTTTACCCTGTACTTTGCCGGAGAATGTACATCCGTTAATAACCTGTTGCGCAATGATTCATCCCTTGTATGGCCCAGCCAGCCTAAGGCATAGCCAAGGAAGTATCTTTTAGCGGGGCTTAATCCAGCAATGGGTGTCTTGTTTTTATACTGATCCGT
>CAYXHX010000071.1:0-788 GCA_964464835.1 uncultured Chitinophagaceae bacterium
ATGCCCCCAACATCAGTAGTGATCACAGGAAGGCCGCAACAAAGCGCTTCTATAATTACACAGGGTAAATTCTCAAAGCGGCTGAATAAAATGAATGCATCTGCATGTTGCATTTTTTGCGCCACTTCGGGATACGATAAAAGCCCGGTAAATTCAATGCTTTCCTGTGGAATATTCAATTCATTGGCATACCCTGCAACAGGTTCAAAATTTTCTCCCACCATAACAAGTTTGGATGATGGATTATTTTTTTGAAAAAGGGAAAATGCATGCACAATGCCCCGAGGGTTTTTTTGAAACTTCATGGTGGATACATGAATGAAAGTGAAATATTTTTTTCCGGCTCCTGGTTTTGTTTTATAAAAAAATAAATCCGCGTCAGCCACATTCGGTACAGGTTTGTATGCCACTTTTGTAACCATATCATTCACTGCTTTTCCAAGGTTATCTGAAACAGGTAAGAACAAACTGCATTGTTGCAATATTTTTTTTGTAAATGATTTGAAAATAAAATTACGGTTGGAGAATTTATCTGTTGCTTCATCATTATAAATTGCCCAATGCTCAGTAACAACAAATGGTATGGCATATTTTTTTTTCAGCCACAAAGCAATGACGCCTGCCTTCATGGGAACATGCACATGCACTATGTCCGGCAAGCCATTTTCACGAATACATTTTTCCACTTGCCGCTTCATAGTTTTTCTATATCGAAATCCGGTGATGATTTTTGATAAAAAATTAATGCGTTTAGAAACGGTATAGTAAGTGATAATTTCAAGCAGGTT
>CAYXHX010000071.1:798-4805 GCA_964464835.1 uncultured Chitinophagaceae bacterium
CTTTATTACTACTTACTTTTTTATTCATTGTATGCTGAAAGTCGGGCTCTGCATGGATTACAGTTACATTGGCAAACAATGATACAGCCCTTGCATGGCGTTGAATGAAATCGCCATTCATCTTATCCAGTTCATTTGGATACCAACTTGTAAGCCAAAGCGCGTTGATCATGTCTAATGATAAAAATAAAACAATCCTATTTTGCTAAACCTTTGAACGTTTGAGTAGATAATTTTTGCCAAAAAATTAAATACTTTTTTCCTTACTGATAAATTTCTTCAACCAGCCAAAATCTGATTTTTGCCAAATAAAAAAATGGGCAATGCTGATATGATAATCCATTTTAAATTGCCTCAGTGAAAATGCAAGATTGGCCATATAGGCAATCGTGCTCACAGATGCAGCAGCAACAATTCCATATACTGGTACCAAAAAATAATCCCCAACAATCACAATGGCCAAAGCGATTGTAGCTCCGATTACATTTACCCGCAAATTTCCTTTTCCTGCAAAGTAGGATGATAACATCGTTAAAACGGACAATGAAAAAATACCCGGGATAAGAATGATAAATGGCAGCCACATGCGGTCAAAAGTTTCACCGAAAACCGTAATGAAAATAAAATTGCCAAACAATACCGATATAATTAATGCAATTAAAAACAACCTGGAAAGCAATCGGGCAATAATCATGATGCCTGCATGAAACTGTTCCCTGCCCTGCCCACTTGCCGTGCCCGGATAAACTACACTTGCAATGATCTGAGGCACTATCAATAACATCTGCCCAATCTTTGAAACCTGTATATAATTCCCCAGGTCTGCATCCGTGCAAACGGGGCTTTTATGAACAAACCAATAGTCAATTCTATACACCAGGAAAAAAATTGTATTGGCCATTAAAGCAATGACGGAAAATCGCAATATTTTTTTGGTTTCTAATTTGCTTGTCCATCCAAACTCGCGCCAGCTCTTGTTTTGAAGCAGGTAAGCAAAAAATAAAATAAATCCCTGAAGAAGAAAATAGAAAAAATAAATATTTAAAACAATATCAATCGCATCTGCAGAAGAACTAAATAAATAAATGATGATAAACAATAAAGAAATATTCAGGCAAACCATTAAAACATTGGGCAGTTTAAAAATTCCTTTTGCATAAAATAAAACGGTTGCATAATTGGTAAGCAATAAGCCCGTGATATAACAAAATGAAAAATAAAAATATTTCAGCCCGGCAGTGGGATCCAGTTCCCCAAAATAATGCAGGTAGAAATATAAACAGAAACTTGAAATCAATCCAATAATGATACTCCATACAGCAGAAACCCAAAACAAATGATTGGCATTTATTTTTCCGGAAGCTGCAAAAAAAGTAATGCCCGATTCAAGGCTAAGGCTTGCCAGCAATTGCACAAACGAAAATATATTGGTCAGGTAAAAAACCCAACCAATAGTGGCTGCCTGTAAGTAACGGGAGAAAAAAACATTGACCAGTAATAATGAAATAAAATACAGGCTCCGCCATATCATTCCCTGCTGCAATGAAATTTTAAAATTCATGCGTGGGGATTAATGCAATAATAATTTTCATTAAGGAAGGCTTTTAATAATGGTACAGAATTCCTGTGCATTCAATGAAGCGCCGCCAACAAGCCCGCCATCCACATCATTTTGAGAAAATAATTCAGCCGCATTATTTCCTTTTACACTTCCGCCATATAAGATGCTGATGCCTGAAGCAATTTTATCGCCGTATTGCCTTGCTAAAGTAGTGCGTAAATGAAAATGCATGTCCTGCGCTTCCGCAGTAGTAGCTGTTTTCCCGGTTCCGATGGCCCATATTGGTTCATAGGCAATAATTACTTTTTCCATTTGTTCCGGTTTTAAATGAAACAGGGATTCGCGGATTTGCTTTGCTACAAATTCATTTTGTTTGCCGGATTCACGTATTTCCAAAGATTCACCGCAACAGAAGATAGGTGTCAAATTCTTTTCCAGAATAAGATCAATTTTTTTTGCAAACATTTGATTGCTTTCATTAAAATTGGCCCTTCTTTCAGAATGGCCAATGATGACGTGTGATACATGTAATGAAGCGATCATTTCTACAGAAACTTCTCCAGTGAAGGCGCCAGCCTTTTTATCGGAACAATCCTGTGCAGAAATAAAATAATTCTTTCTTCCATTCATTTTTCCCTGCGCCATTTGAAGGTAAGGAAATGGTACAGCAAAAATGGCTTCATGATGATTATCCAATTCAATATTTTCATGTAAAATTTCAGCCAATAATTTTTCACCTTCCGAGATTGTTAAATTCATTTTCCAGTTAGCAGCCGCTATTTTTTTTCTCATATTTTCATTATTTAGTTTGAGCAAATATATATTTCAAAATATTTTTTTCCGCATCGGTTAAAATTTCATGTTTAAACCCTTTCCAATTGCTGATATGTACCAATGCATTTTCAAGCAGGTATCTTTTACCGGGATGAAAGCCCCAATAAAAATCCGGGATAATATTTGGGGAAATGCCCGCGCCAAAAATGTTAGAACAAATTCCGGTAATTGTACCGGTATTGATAGAAGTGTTGATGGCTGTGCGGCAATAATCGCCCATAATTATACCCAATTTTTTACCGGCATTTTTGCCAAAAACAAAAATGTCATTTCCTGTATTTTTTACATTGCTTACAGAAGTGCCGGCTCCGAAATTGCACCATTTTCCAATAATGGAATCGCCTAAATATCCATCGTGGGCTTTATTGCTGAAGCCCTGGAAAATGGAATTTTTGACTTCACCACCAATTGTACAGCCAGGGCCGAAACTGCTTGCTCCATATATTTTTGCACCCATTTTTACAACAGAATTTTCGCCAATTGCAACAGGCCCGCGAAGAAAACTGCCAGCCATAATCGTTGTATTTTTTCCAATAAAAACAGGGCCTTCACGCGCATCTATGAAAGAGCAATCAATGTGGGCGTTTTCACTAATAAAAATATTTTCGGGAGATATAAATTGACAGCCCTTAAAATTTTCTGTAGGCAAACTTTTTTTATTTTTTGTAAAATGGTCAAAGTCAAACCTGATGGCAGTTTCATTTTCAAATAATGGTTCCCATGGGAAATTGATTTTCCGGGCATTTTCGATGGCCTTAATATTTTTGAATTGATGTTCATAATTTGAAATATCCAGTACATTGGTTTTTTGCAAAGGCCTTCCTGTAATCAATCTATTTTCATGCGAAAATGCCTCTCCTATTTCGAGGTTACAAATTTTTTTATATAAATCATCATCAGGTAAAACAGAAGCATCTACCCATATATAGTCGCCTGTTGGAATAGCTTCATACATTGGAGATAAATAATCCCGCGTTTGTATCCATACTTTTTCACCGATAATATTTTCCCATCTTTCACGGGTTGAAAAAATACCCATCCTGATATCGGCAACCGCTTGCAAGGTTACAAGCGGGTAAAGATGTTGTACATTTTTATTTTCAAATAATACGAGTTGCATACAATAGTTGTAAAGATATTGTTAGAAACTATACAAATTTTAAATATATCTCCTCCTGATGCATTTACTTTGTTTCGTATGAAATTACTGAAACAATCTCCTTTTTTTATATGCATTTTATTGGTTTGTTTTTTAGGAACAACCTGCAACCAAAGTGCTGGAAAGAAATCATCCAAAAATAGTGATACCAGTTCTTTGCATGCTCCGGATTTTACATTCAGGAAATTATCTGCCCATGAAGTAGCGTATTGGAATAATATCATCAACGACTTTTATCAAAAAAACCTGGCGCCTGGTTTTAATGGCAGTATCCTTGTTGCTAAAAATGGGCAGGTAGTTTTTGAAAAATATGTGGGCGTTATTAATTTTCAAACAAATGAACCCATCACAGAAAATTCCAGTTTTCATCTCGCATCTATTTCCAAAACTTTTACAGGAATGGCCATTTTAAAAATGATTGAAGAAGCAAGGTTGGCCTTAGATGATTCATTG
>CAYXHX010000071.1:4815-10145 GCA_964464835.1 uncultured Chitinophagaceae bacterium
CAGGTATTACGGTACACATGTTGCTTGACCATAGAAGCGGGTTGCCCAACTATCTTGACTTTATGGATTCGGTATGGGATAAAAAAAGAAAAGCAACCAATGAAGATGTGCTTCAATTCATGATTGTACACAAACCTGCTGTACAAGCCTTACCTGACAGGGTTTTCCATTATTGCAATACCAATTTTGTTCTGCTCGCACTTATACTTGAAAAAATTACCGGGCAACCATTTCCGAAATACATGAAAGATAGCGTGTTTGTTCCATTAGGAATGAAAAATACTTTTGTGTTTTCCATAAAGGATACTTCCTCTTATGTGCCCACTTATATGGGTGGCAGGCCTTATTTAATGGATCATCTTGATTGTACATATGGCGATAAAAATATTTATAGTACGGTAGATGATTTATTGCTTTGGGATAAAAGTTTATATCAACATACCTATATCAATAAAAATTTGCTTGATCTTGCTTTTACACCACAAAGCCATGAAACTAAATCAATGCACAATTATGGCCTTGCCTGGCGCTTATTTAAAAATGAGAATGAAAGCCTTATTTATCATAATGGAAAATGGCATGGCTCCAATACTGTATTTACAAGGGTTTATGAAGATACTGCTACCATCATCGTTTTGGGAAATAAATTCAACCGTACTATTTATAAAGCAAAAGATATAGCCAATATATTTACAGGGAAAAAGGATTCTCTAAATCTTTCTGAATAGTTTTGAATTCAAATAATCACTAAAGTTTCTTTCAATATTTTATTTCTTTCAAATTTTTTTTTCTTCATGTAACTTTTTTTAATTGGTAAAGTCATATAGTTGATGTGAAAAATGTATAAAGACTTTAACAAACGTTAGTATGTTTTTTGGCATTATTAATTTGACATTTTGTTTGTAAATTCTTATATTTTATTTCAATCAAATATTTTGACAATAAAAAAAATTATATCATGAAAAAGCGTATCAATAATCTTTTACCTGCAATATTTGCAGTGATCATATTTGCATCTTGCAGCACTTCCCGAAGGGCAATTGCACAGGAGCAACCGCCGCCTCCCGACAATAGTTATTATGATAATGGTAATGATGATCAGTACAATGATCAAAATAATGATGGCCAATATGATAATAACCAGGGTGATGAGTACAGTGATGAGTATGAAAATAATGACGGCGATGTTAATATTAATGTATTCATCAATGATCTCAGCCCTTATGGAAGATGGGTAAACTATCCCGCTTATGGCCGTGTGTGGATAGCACATGAAAGAGGTTTTGTCCCTTATCAAACCCGCGGGCATTGGGTGTACACACGTTATGGATGGACATGGGCATCTGATTACAGGTGGGGTTGGGCGCCTTTCCATTATGGCCGTTGGGCCTATGAAGTTGGTTGGGGTTGGATGTGGATTCCCGGTTATCAGTGGGGCCCTGCATGGGTTGGTTGGCGCAGTGGTGGCGGATATTATGGATGGACTCCATTAGGCCCCGGCATCAACATCAACTTTGGATTTAATTTCGGGTACAATTATTCCCCTTACAGGTGGTGCTTTGTACCATCAAGGTACATCATGAGCCCAAGAATCAACCATTATTATGTGAACAATACCCGGAATATCACCATCATCCGCAACACAACGATTATCAACAATACAAATATTTATAATAATAAACGTTATGTGAGCGGCCCGTCAGCTGCCGATGTACAACGCAGGACTGGACAAAGAGTGAATACAGTAAATATTGTAAATTCTAAAAAAGCGACAAACGCAAGGGTTTCAAAAAATTCGATATCTATGTACAGGCCGGGAACAGGCAGTAAAGAAACAATTAAAAATGGCAGCAGGAATAACCAGGTAAATCAGCAAAATAGCCGTCAGCAAAAAATGCCTGCAAACAGGAATCAACAGCAAAAAGTACAACCACCTGTAAACAATGCAAGGCCTCAAGACAGGCAGCCTGTAAGAAGAAATGATGGGCAAAAAAATAAACCACCTGTAAATAATGTTGCCTCTAATTTGAATACTAATAGTTCACTCAATGACAATCAGCGCCAGAAAATTCAAAGAAATAAAAAATTACAGGAGCAAAAGCAAAAAATAAATGTAGAGCGAAATGCAGTAAATAATGCAAAGCGGGCTAATGATTTGAAAAAGCAAAATGCTCAGCGTATGCAAGAACAACAAAGAAACAGGTATGCTGAAATGCAAAGAAAGCAACAGGTTCAAAAACAGCAACAAATGCAGCGGCCAACATACCAGGCCAGTCAAAATAATAAACAGGGCTCCAGGAACCAAAACAAAAAAGGAAACCGGGATTAATCCAGTTTATTTCTAACCTTTGAAAATGCAGCAGCCGGTGAAAACCGGCTGCTTTTTATTTCTCTTTTTTGAGAATTATCCATCATAAAAAAACGCCTACCTTCGCACGATGCAGCAAAAGCAATCCATAGCATTTCACACATTAGGGTGTAAATTAAATTTTTCCGAAACCTCTACCCTTTCGAGAATGGTTGCTGCGGAAGGATTTGAAAACCGTCCCTTTGAAGATGAAGCAGATATTTATGTGATTAATACCTGCTCTGTAACAGAAAATGCCAATAAGGAATGTAAACAAATTATTCGAAGAATCCAGCGGAGAGCGCCCGAAAGTATGGTAGTTGTAACAGGCTGTTATGCGCAATTGAAACCCAAAGAAATCAGTGAAATCCCCGGTGTGGATCTTGTGCTTGGCGCAGCGGAAAAATTTAATCTTCCGCATCATTTGTCATTATTGGGTAATCCTGGTGCTTCAAAAATTTCCAGTTGCGAAATCAATGAAGTGCAGGATTTCCATTCTTCCTTTTCCGTAGATGACCGTACCCGTAGTTTTTTGAAAGTGCAGGATGGCTGTGATTATAATTGTTCTTTTTGCACCATACCATTGGCAAGGGGAAAAAGCCGAAGCGACAGTATTTCATCTGTTTGCAAAACTGCGGAAATGCTTTCCCGAAAAGGTGTTAAAGAAATTGTACTTACAGGGATAAACCTGGGTGATTTCGGGAATAATCATTCCCATCAAACCCGGGAACATTTAATAGATTTATTAAAAGCGCTCGAATCAATTAATGGAATTGAACGCTTTAGGATTTCATCTATAGAACCGAATTTATTGAGTGAAGAAATCATAGAATTTGTTGCGGGCAGTAAAAAACTCATGCCGCATTTTCATATTCCCCTGCAAAGTGGAAGCGATGAAATTTTAGGATTAATGCGCAGGCGATACCGGAAAGCATTGTATGCAGAAAAAATTACAGCTATTAAAAAAATAATGCCGCATGCTGCAATCGGTGTGGATGTGATCGTTGGTTTTCCAGGAGAAACGCAGGAACATTTTAGCGAAACGGTTGAATTTATTGAATCCCTCGATGTTTCCTATTTGCATGTTTTTACATATTCTGAAAGAAATAATACCAAAGCATTAGAAATTACACCGGTAGTACCTGTAAAGGAAAGGAACATGCGAAACAAAATATTGCGCAATACCAGTTATGAAAAAATGAATGCATTTTCCCAAAAATTTTCCGGGACTCAACGGCCGGTATTATTTGAATCAATGCATAAAAATAATATGATGCAAGGCTATACAGACAATTATATACGTGTAACTACACCTTACAGGAAGGAATGGGAAAATCGGATGGTGGAATGGAAATTGTAATCAAAAATTTGCTTTTATTTTGATTATTAATTTAAAATTAATTCTATAAACAATTGATAATCAATATATAATTTGATTTAAAAATTTTATCAAATTAACTTGGCAATTCCTTATATAAAATTTATTTTTGTACAAGTAGTGTTTTAATACCTACATCAGGTATTTCAATTTTACAGCCCATTGCGGGCACATTTACTAATCCCGAATTTTATTATTGAATTTAAAAATTATACACATGTATTCATATGCATTATTGGAACCGGAATGCTATTACCTTATCCGTGAAAAAGAAAATAAAAATATCAGCCTCATCCAGGTAAAATTGGTCACTGACCAATGTATGTACGTTGTACATTTTGGCAAGGAAATAACTTTACGCTGGCAAAAAAAAGAAGACCAGATATCAGATATTATTGAATTGCTGGATGATGAAGCCGCCAAACAATGGAAAGAAGTTTATTATAGCGAAGATGCCTATTATGAAGGCGATGATGATTAAGGCCGGTTAAAAATAAATTGCTACTTTCACATAAAAAAATGCGGCAGGTATTCATTGTAACCAGGATTTCTTTTTTCCTCTTCATTTACATTTGTTTTAGTAAACTATCCTTTGCACAATCAGGCAATGAAAAGGTGTTTTGGAAAGAAACTTTTGATGCGGCACAATTACCGGCGGGATGGATAATTCCTGAAGCGGGTAATTGGGATCCCAAATGGATTGTAACAAATCAACCCTATCCGGGCTCGTATAAATATCAGCAACAGGCGCCACCGATTGCTTCTGCAAGCCGCGGTTACCACTTGCAATTCCAGGCCGGCTATTTTACAGATGAAGATGTGGACAATTGGATCAAAAAGAAAAATTACCCGGATGGTTATATCATTTCCCCGGCAATTAATTGCACCGGAAAATCATCCGTTATCTTAAAGTTTCAACACACTTTCCGTTGGTGGGATTATGGTAAAAGTGATAGTGCAGGTTTATTTGTTGGCGTTAGTACCGATAAAATTAACTGGCAAAATTTTGATGTAAGAAAACTGGTGAAAAGCGGTACGGATATGTTTACGCCAATAGATGAAGAAATAAACATTTCCACATGGGCTGCAAACAAACCAACTGTTTATATCCGCTTTTATTGGAAAGGCCTCATGGGCTGGTATTGGATGGTGGATGATATTAGTTTATCTGAAGGTTTTTCGAAAGATATAGCCATTACAAACCTTGTTTCGCAAACCGAAAAAGGAAATATTTTTTCTGCAAAAGATTCATTGGTGATTGGAATTAAAAATACAGGTATTGAAAAAATCAATAAGGATGTGGAAGTAAAAGTGATGATTGACAGCCTGCATACTTTTACACAAAAAATAAAAACTTCCAAAGAAAACCTGCAACCTGGAGAAACGCGTTTTATACGGTTTCAAGATATTGATTTAAGTAAATTCCCTTCACATCAATTGGATTTTTCAGTTAGCATGACTGGTGATGAAAATCTTTCCAATAATCATTTAGTTTTACATATCAATGCTGCTGAAACACAGCTCGGCAAACTTGATGCATTTAGTTCCGATAAAAATGAAGCGCTTATAAAATCAGGTGTTTCTGCCATTAAAGTTATTTTTTAT
>CAYXHX010000072.1:0-6365 GCA_964464835.1 uncultured Chitinophagaceae bacterium
TAGCCGAGGGATCCCTTATGAAACAATATTATGTTTACATCATGGCAAGTGATTCTGGAACACTTTATATTGGTTTCACTGAAAATCTTCAGCGACGAGCATGGGAACACAGAAATCACATTATCAAAGATAGCTTCACAGAAAAGTATAATTGTCATAAACTGATTTACTTTGAAATTTTTGAGGATCCTGAAAATGGTATATTACGTGAGAAACAATTAAAAAGATGGAATCGGAAAAAGAAAGAATCTTTAGTTAGGCTCATAAATCCACATTGGGATGATTTATATGATAGTATTCTTTGAAGAAGGGATTCCTCGACCTTGCTCGGAATGACAAGAGGAACAGTTTCCCTCCGAGATAACAATATATGATTAAAGATTTAACATTTATTACAGGTAATAAACATAAAGCAAAACAATTGAGTGAATATCTAGGTTCTGAAGTTTCCCATCATAATCTTGATTTAGAAGAAATTCAATCACGAGTTTTATTTGGAGGCACAGGAAGTATTTGATTTGAATTGGCATCACGCGGCGCAGCTTCATTAGACCTTGTAGAAAAAGACAGCAATATGGTTGCTTCCATCAAAAAAAATATTGAGGCATTGGGTATTGAAAATATGCATATTTATAAAATGGGTGTATTTGAATTTTTAGAAAATGCAACCGGGCTTTATGACATTATTTTTGCAGGCCCGCCTTATGCTTTAAAAGAAATTGATTTGTTGCCGGGAAAAATTATTGAAAAAAAATTATTGGCAGCAGGAGGTATTTTTATTTTGGAACATACGCCACGGAATGATTATGCGCAATTTCCTGCTTATCGTTTTCAGCGTAATTATGGTACAACCATTTTTTCATTTTTTGAAGAACATGAATAATGTTTAATCCTATTTTTATTTCCGGAATCGGCACAGGCATTGGCAAAACAGTCGTTGCTGCAATTGTGACCGAAGCGTTGAATGGAATTTATTGGAAGCCTGTTCAGGCGGGCACTTCAGAGGAGACGGACAGTGAATGGGTGAAAAAAATATTAGCAAATGAAACCAAAATTGCCACTGAATTATACAAATTGAAAATGCCGGCATCGCCTCATATTGCAGCTCACGAAGAGCAGTTGGAAATAAGCCTTGAAAAAATAGTTGATGCCTGTCAAAGCATTTCAACAACTGTTAATCGCCCCGTGATAGTAGAAGGCGCCGGTGGTTTATTGGCACCGCTGAATCACCATGAATTCAGCATTGACCTTGCAAAGCAATTAAATGCCACCATGATTTTGGTAAGTTGTAATTATCTTGGCAGCATCAATCATTCTTTAATGACAGCCGAAATTTGCAAAGCAAAAAATATCCCTGTTGCAGGATGGATTTTTAATAAACAGTACCTTCACTATGAAGAGGAGATTGCAGCCTGGAGCAATCATTGATCATACTTTTATAAAAGAACAAGCAACCGGCTTGAGAGAAAAATTGATATCCTGTTTATGACAAAAAAAGATTTGCGGAAAATATTCTTAGAGCGGCGTAGCGGTTTATCAAATACAGAAAAAAGTAAACTGGATGATTTATTGCTCATACAATTTCAAAAGCTGCAATTACCCGGCATTCATTTTTTATTTACTTACTATCCTTTGGCAACAAAGCATGAACCGGAAACAGCACATATCACACGTTACCTGGAATTTATATTTCCCGGGTTACAAATTGCTATTCCAAAAATTGATGCCAGTACCGGCAGAATGAAAGCCATTCTTGTAGATGATGATACAATTTATACATTGAATCCCTATGGAATATTTGAACCTGCGAATGGAAGTGAATTGAATCCATTGATGATTGATTGTGTCATTGTACCATTACTTGCAGTGGATAAGGCAGGATTCAGGGTAGGCTTCGGCAAAGGATATTATGACAAATACCTGGCTCAATGTAAAAAGGACATTATTACGATTGGCTTAAACTATTTTGAACCAGTTGAAAAAATTGAAGATAGAAATGCATTTGATGTACCTTTAAAATATTGCATCACCCCAGACAAGCTGTATGAATTTTAATACTATTTTTTTAAAAACATTTCGGCTTATTTTATTGCCTGTATCCATTTTGTATGGTATCATTGTTATTGCCCGGAATTTTTTATATGATAAAAAAATTTTACGTTCTGTGAAATTTAATTTTCCTATTATTTGTATAGGAAACCTTGTTATGGGAGGCACAGGGAAATCTACGATGGTTGAATTTCTCGCAGGAGCACTTCAACATGAAATGAAAGTGGCTACTTTATCCCGCGGCTATAAAAGGAGGACAAAAGGCTATATTCTTGCTTCTGAAAAAACAAGCGCATTGGAGATAGGGGATGAGCCTATGCAATTTCATTTAAAGTATCCCGGAATAACTGTTGCAGTATGTGAAGACCGGATTGTAGCTGTGCCTCAAATATTGCAAGACAGGCCAGAAACAAAAGTCATTATATTGGATGATGCATTTCAGCATCGTGCCATAACAGCAGGCCTGAATATTTTATTAACGCAATATGGCGATTTGTACACGCATGATTTTTTTCTCCCCAGTGGCGACTTGCGTGATCAGAAATCATCTGCAAAAAGAGCAGAAATCATCGTGGTAACAAAATGCCCCTCGGATTTATCAATAGAAGAAAAAAAAACGATTGAAAAGAATTTGCATATTCACAAAAAATGTGCACTTTTCTTTACCACTTTGGAATACGGCATACCGTATCACATCATTACCCAGGCACAAAAACCCCTGGCACCCGGAGGAGAAGTGGTATTGGTTAGTGGCATCGCTAATCCCGGGCCATTAAAAAAATATCTCGAAAAAAATACAGCCGCATTTTATCAATTGAATTTTTCTGATCACCATATTTATACGATTGATGACATGAAAGGGATTTCAAAAAAATTTGAACAGGTGCAATGCCATGAAAAAATTATTTTAACGACAGAGAAAGATGCAGTGCGATTAATAAAATTTGAAAACACTTTGATGGATTTGCCATTGTATGTTTTACCGGTTCGCAATCAATTTTTATTTCAGGATGAAGAAAAATTTATAACAATGATAAAGCATTTTATCAGCAGCTTTTAACAATAAACAGTTCAAATGCCCCAAAAGAAAAAAAAGAATCATCACAAAAATTATAATGAAAAATTCCTGCAAGGCAGGTTAGATGTAACCCGTTCGGGAATTGGTTACGTGGTCATAGCAGATAAAACCGGGGATGTATTGGTTCGGAATAATGACTTTAACACTGCACTTCATGGAGATTTGGTAAAAGTAAAAGTGACAAAGTCAAATGGTATTACAGGAAGAAAAGAAGGCAAAATTTCTTCGGTATTGGAAAGAAAACAGGTGGAATTTTCGGGCACTTTGCAATTGGTAAAAAATATAGCTTTTTTTATTCCAACATCTGAAAAACAACAACAGGATTTTTTTATCCCCAAAGAAAATTTGCATGGTGCAAAAGATGGCGATAAAGTGATTGCAAAGTTTATTCAATGGGATCGGAAAGAGCGAAACCCCGTTGGGGAAATTACTGCTATTTTAAAAACTGAAGATGCCAATGAAATAGCGATGCAACAAATTATTATTGAAAATGGCTTTGCTATACAATTCCCCGCTGCGGTAATTCACGATGCGGATAAAATTAAAAACACAATCTCTACAAAGGAAATTAAGAATAGGAGAGATTGCCGCGAGTTGCTCACGTTTACTATTGACCCTTTGGATGCAAAAGATTTTGATGATGCCATTTCATTGCACCGGTGTGCAAATGGAAATCTTGAAATTGGCGTTCATATTGCCGATGTCAGCCATTATGTGCAACCCGGTTCAGCAATGGATACCGAAGCCTATACCCGCGCTACATCTGTGTATTTGCCAGATAGGGTTGATCCCATGTTACCGGAAAATATTTCCAATGAACTTTGTTCATTAAGGCCGAATGAAGATAAATTGACTTTCTCTGTAGTTTTTGAGATCAATAAATCGGCACAGGTAAAAAAATGCTGGATAGGGAAAACAGTCATCCATTCAAATCACCGTTTTACCTATGAGGAAGTACAGGATATTATTGAACAAAAAAAGGGATTGCATGTGGATGAAATCCTCGAATTGAATAAACTGGCTCAAAGTTTACGCAAAGAAAGATTTGCGAATGGCGCCATTAATTTTTCATCAGAAGAAATTCGTTTTAAACTGGATGAAAATGCAAAACCTGTTGCAGTGATCATAAAGGAGAATAAAGAATCACATCAATTGATTGAAGAATTCATGTTACTCGCAAACCGGTCTGTTGCTACGTATGTTACGGATAAAAAATCCAATAAAAAACCGATTCCATTTCCTTATCGCGTACACGATACACCGGATGAACAGAAGCTCTTGCCTTTTATTGCATTCGCAAAAAAATTTGGGTATGCTTTCGATATTTCTTCACCGGAAAAAATGGCGAATAGTTATAATAAAATGCTTCATGCCATAAAAGGAAAACCTGAACAACATGTGCTTGAACAATTGGGGATTCGTACGATGGCCAAAGCAAATTATACTACTGAAAATATTGGGCACTATGGTTTGGGCTTTGAAAATTATTGTCATTTCACATCACCAATAAGGCGCTACCCCGATATCCTGGCACACCGGGTGATTAATTCACTGCTTGAAAAAAAGCCAACTATTGAAGCTGAAATGGATGAAAAATGCAGGCATTGCAGTGAACGTGAAAGAGCAGCTATGGATGCAGAGCGTGCTGCCAATAAATACAAGCAAGTAGAATTTATGCAGGAATATTTGGGTGATGAATTTGATGCGGTGATTAGTGGCGTAGCTTCATTTGGCATTTTTGCAGAAACCATTGCGCATAAATGCGAAGGCATGATTTCCATGTCAGGCTTAAGTGATTACGATAATTTTAGTTATGTTCAAAATGATTATAGTATTGTGGGGAGCCGTTCGGGAAAAACTTTTCGCATTGGAGATAAAATTGTCATTAAAGTAATTGCTTCGAATCTTGAAAAAAGGCAGCTTGATTATGAATGGGTACCGGGAGAAGAAGAATCTCTTAAAACATTTTCATCTCGTAAAAAAAAGAAAGGAAAGGAAAATGAAGGGAAAAATAAAAAAAGGAAAAAATAGTTCTTTTTTAAAATGAATGTGAAAAAAAATTCCCGGTGTGTAAAAAATGCGCCAGGAATTTAAATATAGGTTAAGTGTTTTTCCTATAGGCTACCAACAGCACAATGCCGGCCACAACTGCGATTCCGCCTGCATAATTGGGCCAGTCAATAGTTTTCTCTTCAGATTTGTTTATTTCTATAGGGCCTACATCTGCTACCTTCTCTTTTTGGGTAAAGCTTACATTTCCAAAAATGAGCATCAGTATACCAGCTATAATTAAAATGATTCCAAAAACTTTCATAGTTTATTTTTAAGAAGATAGGCTTAAAAATATCATGCCATAAGAATGATTTTAAAAAAACCAGGTAAAGCCAAGTTTCAATGAAAATGGAGTTCCAGGTGTAAAACAAATTTCATCCACAGGCGCGGCTTCATTTTTTAAACGTGTTTCTGTTGCAAATTGAGTTTCTTTCCATTGAGCATTAAATAAATTATTGATAACAACTCCAATCTCAAACTTCGGCTTTGTATAATTGATCACTGCATCAGTAATAAAATATCCAACTGCTGTGAGGCTATAATCTTCATTGCCCGGCCTGTCTCCAACATACCGATAACGCAGGCTGCCATTGAATCCTGTCTTTCTTGAATACGCAATTCCCCCGGCGCTTGTCCATATTGGTGCAAGAGGAATCCTGTCTGCACCTTTTGGTTCACCGATTGCCCGGCCATATGCATAATTGACATCAACATCAATATATAAAAACCGAAATGGTTCATAACGCCCGGAAAAATCAAATCCTACTCTTTTTGTTTTTCCACTGAATTCAACAAAACCGCCATCGCCCCTATACACAAACTCTTCCTCCAAATAAATAGACCATGCAGCGAGGTTGATGATAATGTTTTTTGCCGGTTTAAAAATGGTACCCAAATCAACTGCATAAGTGGCGGGTAAAATTTTATGTCCATTTTCTACGACTGCAGCACGCGTATCATTGGAATGAAATCCACGGGCTGTAGAAAAATAGAACTGTGTGTTACTGTTGATATGATAATATATATTCAGTTTTGGGCTAAATGTATTTGCGTTTGTTGTGTAATTGCCAATGCCCGGCAACGTGGAATCTCCGGCAAATTTATTTTTATACCCAAAATAAAACTGGTCGAAACGTAAGCCTGCATTGATATTCAGGCGATCAGATAATTGAAATGTTTCGCCTAC
>CAYXHX010000072.1:6375-10028 GCA_964464835.1 uncultured Chitinophagaceae bacterium
TACATTCAATTGAGAAATGTCTCCCAGTTTTAAATAATTGATTCGTGTAAACCTGTCTTTGGTATGCGACAACTCAGAATTGAGTGTAAAATCTGCGCGTACATTTAAGCCAAATTCAGTGGTTGTTTTTACGTTTCCGATATTCCCGGAAAATATATAACTGCCATTATATCCTAACATATTTCTTTTTTCTTTTTGCCGTATTTCATCTCCATTTATGCTGTCTTCAAGAAAGAATGTAAAGTCTGTATGCAAATCAAAAAAGGAGTTGGAATAATAAAACTGGTTTTTCATGATATCGCCGTTATCAAATGAAGTGGTAAGTTGTGCATTCAAATTGGTACGGTATGTTTTTCCACCTTCCAACGGATCCAAAGCGCCATAAAAGCCAATGATACCCTGCTTTACAGCACGATCCGGAATTTGCCCGGATGCATTCCATTTACTCCAAAAAGTTGTTGCCGATAAAGAAAGATAACTCCGTTTGGAAAATTTGCCATTATATTTTGTAAAAAAATTAAAGCGGTTAAAATGTTGCGGATAATCAAAATAGGCATCTGCAAACCGGTACTCAGTTGCCACATACCAGGATTGTTGTTTATTCTTCGCATCATTGTTCAGTAAATTAAACATGCCCAAAACCCTGTATGTATTGAACATGCCGGCTTCCAGCTTTACAAGATTTTTTGCCAAAGCATTTTTTAAATTAAAATCTACATAGCCTGTTGTTGCAAAATCGCCTTTGGAAACAGCGTAAAGCCCTTTATTAAAATCAACACTTTCAATGGTTTCAGGAATGATAAAATGACTATCGGCAAAGCCTTGCCCATGCGCATGTGATACCATATTTACCGGCAAGCCATCTACATCCATTCGAAAATCTGTTCCATGATCAGCATCAAAGCCACGTAAAAATATTTGCTCTGCTTTTCCTCCACCCTGGTGTTGCCCAATAACAATTCCTGGTATAATGCGCAACACTTCTTGCGAATTATTTACCCCGCGCATAGCAATATCGGTTTTGCTAATGGGTTTAAAGGGATTATTATTTCCTGAAAGGATGATTACATTTTCTAATTGAACCTGGATAGGAGAGAGTTTAATCGTATTGTTGGATTTTAAATCGGATATTCTGATTTCTTTGGTTTTATAGCCAATAGAAATTAACCGTATTTCTTCGACTTGTTGATGATTGAATTCAAACCTGCCGGCTATATTGGCAAAAGTAGTTTTTCCGGAAGGCAATAGTTTTATTATGGCGCCTTCAATAGGCTGATTCGTAATGCTATCGAGCACATAACCCGATTGTGCATGTGCCTGTGTTATAAAACAAATACACATGATGCAGTATAAAATTTTTTGCATGATAATTTTATTTAAAATAAATTAATTGAATTGCAACAAAACCCAATTTTTTTAAATATTGGGTGAGAAAAAAATTTATACTTCTTTGGGAGGAGGTGAAACATTTTTGAGGAAAATATCTTTGAAAGAAAAAACAGGAGGAGATACAAATTGTTGATTTGTGTAAATTGTACAAGTCACTTCATTCATCATGCTTACCGGGAGATGTGTCCCGGCTTGTTCATCCATGTTTTTTTTGTGTTGATCTTTCTCTGATGCAGTACCCGAAAGCTCCATTTGAAGATGGTTAGCGCCATATTTTGCATGCACTTTTGCTACATGGGCTGCTTCTGCAAAACTGTGTGATATTGCATCGGAAACAATAGGAATAACAGGATTTAAAATGACCATACTATACAGAAGCAATAAATAATATGTAAGCGTAAATTTCATTTCTTTACCGGGAATCCCTGTTCATTGATTACAATAAAATGAACGAAATAAATGATAAAAAGGTTTGAAGTGTGTAATATTAAAAACACGAATTTGATGACAAATTCGTGTTTTCCTTTGTGTAATAGTGATTATAAACTTGACATATCAATAACAAAACGATAATGTACATCACCTTTAAGCATACGTTCATAAGCCTCATTGATTTCGTTCATATTAATCAATTCAATATCGCTCACAATATTATGTGCTGCGCAATAGTCCAGCATTTCCTGGGTTTCAGCAATGCCTCCAATAAGCGATCCGGCAAAACTTTTTCTGCCAAGAATTAGATTCATTGCAGGGATTTTAGCAGGTGTAGGTGGGACACCTACACAAACCATTACTCCATTTGTTTTAAGCATGGAAAGATAAAAATTATAATCATGCTCCGCAGAAACAGTATCCAGGATAAAATCAAAATAGTTTTGAACATGTTTAACCTGTGTATCATCACTCGTTAAAACAAAATTGTGTGCACCTAATTTTTTTGCATCTGCTTCTTTGGAAGGTGAGTGACTTAGCATCGTTACTTCAGCGCCCATTGATGCGGCTAATTTCACACCCATGTGGCCAAGGCCACCAAGTCCAAGAATGCCCACTTTATCACCTTTGCCTATTTTCCAATGGCGTAGTGGTGAATAGGTGGTAATACCCGCGCAAAGCAATGGCGCCACGCCTTCCATAGGAAGTTTATCAGAAATATGCAAAACAAAATCTTCCGGCGCAATTATTTGTTTACTGTATCCGCCATAGGTCATTCCCCCAATCGTTTTTTCAGGTGCATTATAGGTACCGGTGCATCCTTCGAGGCAAAATTGTTCAAGGTCATTTTTGCAGTTTTCACACTCCCTGCAACTATCAACGAGGCAACCAATGCCGGCAAGGTCGCCTTCTTTAAATTTTTTTACGTCTTTGCCTACAGCTATTACACGGCCAACAATTTCATGGCCGGGCACAACAGGGTAAGTTGTGTTCCCCCATTCATTTCTTGCAGTATGAAGGTCACTATGGCAAACGCCGCAAAATAAAATTTCAATATGGACATCATCCGGTTTTAAGTCGCGCCTTGAAATTTGATGGGGCGCTAAAAGGCTGTCAGCGGCTTGTGCCGCATACGCTTTGATTGTATTCATTTGTTTTTTTTCAAATATATTAAATTCAAAAAGAAATATCAGGAAGATGGGATGAATGGAGTAATGAACGGTTAAACACATGGAATACTTTACAGGATGAATTTTAAGCTTAAACAATTGTTTCATCAATAGCCACACCTTTCCTTAATATGTAGTAGGTTTGACGCTGATAAATATTACTGATGAATGCCTTTGGAATGATTCGTATTGCCTGGAATGTTTTTAAAGAAATCCGTATTCAGAAAAAATACAATCAAACATTTTTAATTCCCTATCTCAATGAATTGGAAAAAAAATACCATGGCCAATTCCAACCTGAGCAGCGGCAAAAAATTTTAAATTATTATGGTATTTTTATTACATCTTTTTTGTGTAGTAGTTATAAAAAATTGGAAGGAAAAAAATTAAGCCCGGAAGAACGGAAGCGTGCTACACTTTTTGGCATTCTCACACCGGTAGGCGACGATCTTTTTGATTTGGATAAATTAGATAATGCAGCCATCCGGCAAATTACCTTTCAACCGGAAACGTATCATGCAAAAACTTTTTCTTCCAATGTTGCTAAAGAAATTCAAACTTATTTACTCTCACATGTACCACACAAGGAGGCATATATTCTTGCTTCAAAAAATGTGTTGGATATACAGGAAGAAACCATCAAACAAACGGATATACGTACAA
>CAYXHX010000073.1:0-1004 GCA_964464835.1 uncultured Chitinophagaceae bacterium
TTTGGATTGGAGGATTTAAGGATTTTTTTTTCCATCTTATCATCCTTTAATCCTCCCTTTCCTAATTCAGACATCGTCAACCTCCCTTCAAAAGCCCATTTCAAAACTGCCTGCCTGTACACTTTTAGTTGCTGCTGTGTGGTTTTTAAAGTTTCAATGCCTTTATCCAATTCGGTAAAGAGTTCTTCTATTTTGGAAACGATGCGGTTGATTTCTTTTTCGGGTGGTAGTGGAATTTCAGTTGCCTTCAATACTTCACCTGATATTGCTCTGAATGTAGTTCCTGTTCCTTTTTCGTCAAGTTGTTTCTCTATCAACTTTAGAAAATAGAAAATGTATAAATTGTTTTCTTTAAAGCGAATTGCAGCAAGCCCTCTGCCAATACAACATTTTTGATTAGCAATGTTAGTTGCTCCTACAGGTGCTCGAACTGAAAGAAGAATATCATCTGGTTCAGCAATTTTATTTGGCTCACTACACCATTTTTCAACGACCGGATGCAGTTCAGTAAATTCTTTCTTCCCTTGAAAAAAAGGTAGCCCAATTCCTTTCTTGTTGTAAGTTGATGATGCAGGAGATTGCCCCATTAATATTTCACACACTTCCCCCAGCTTCACCACTTCCCAGCTTGTTGGTATGTTGTTTTTGTCAATCATTTGTCATTGCTGCTGTTTGTATATCCGGCATTTCGCTATATGTTTTTCCATTCAATTCTCTTCCTGTTTTCTTTTTGTTCGTTCCTCCCCATTGCTTAAAAAAGAAAGCAACATCTGCATTTTTGCATTGTGCTTGTATATCCATCACCCATTCTTTTTTCATGGGTCTTGGTGTTCTTCCGCTTTCACCTCCTACAATTACCCAATCAATGCCTTTCAGTTTCATATCGGGCAATGCAGAAATCAAAGGCTCACAACTTAAAAATTTTGTCCGTGCATGGGTTTGTTTCAGCAGTTCAATCCGCTTCATCATCTTTTCGTTTTCCACAGAAACTCCCATCCAGATAT
>CAYXHX010000073.1:1030-9913 GCA_964464835.1 uncultured Chitinophagaceae bacterium
GTGTCCATTCCATCCAGCCTTCTTTGTCGTAATACAAAAGCACATCAGCTCTCTTGGTTAGTATTTGAAAAACATGTTGCGGATTTTCTTTCATCACTTTGAAAACTTTCTGAATGAACTGCACCGGAACATCTTTATGAAATAAATCACTCATAGAATTTACAAAAACAATTTTCGGTTTCTTCCATGTGTAAGGGGTATTCAATTCGTCTTCGTGCATGGTAAGTTCAAAACCGTTGGCATATTTCTCTACTCCCATTGCCTTCAATCGCCTTGCCATCACTTCTGCATAACAGAATTTGCAACCAGCTGAAATCTTGTCGCAACCCGTTGTGGGGTTCCAGGTCATTTCAGTCCATTCAATACTTGATTGTGCCATGATTAAATGTTTTGAATTATTTGTTTCGCAATTTTTATTGCATTCTGATTATTGGATGCAAATACAAAATGGAAAATGGGAACACCGTTCCGGTTTTTCAAAACCAACGGTTCTTCAGTAACATGTTTCCAGATTGTTTTCATTCGGCTTGCATAAACTTTTGCAATCTGCTCAATGGGTTTTGAAACTTTGCTGATAGTTTCTTCCTCGCCGAACAAAGTGTTTTTCGTTTCCTGTTTGTAAAATGTTTTTTTGATTTCTTCAATCGGCAAACCGAAAAATGATTCCAGCTTGTCGCTGAATTCCAATTTACCTGCTCTGTCCAACAAGCGATTTACGATAACTCCGGTGGGAACTAAAATCCAAACATCTGAACGGGTTCCTTTCAGCGCTTCAATGGAATTCCAGTCAATCTGCATCCCGAACGGGTCAAGAAAAATTAATGCAGCCAGTTTCTTTTGTTTGTCGTGTAGCGCTTTTGCCAAATCTTGTATGTGCTTGTTCATGTCGCCCGAGCGAAACACCAATTTCTTTCTTTCAAAATCTTTAAGTTTTACTTTGAGTTTGTTCAAAGATTTTTCTTCCTTGTCAATGAAGTAATAATAATTGAAAGCCAAATCTTCTTTTAATGTCAATACTCTTTCTGCTGCACCTTTGTAGGTTTTTTCTTCCTGTTCAGTGATGTGTAATTGCTTGTAAAGCTCCGTTGTGGGTTCTTTCTCTTTTGTTCCGCTTCCTGCAAAGCCATCAAAGTAGATGGTTTCCCAGTACGGAAATTTTTTCATGATGGTGAGATAACTCCAAACATATTTTGAGAATGCCTGTAACTTTTTCTCGGTCCAGGGGCCACCCCAATCATCACCTGGAGGTTCATTTATTATATTATGATTGTTCCAACTCATGCTGTCAACACTTCGTTAAGTTCATTAATAATCTCATTCATCCTGTCGCCAAACAACTGCCACATTTTTCCTTTCCCGCCTTGTGCATCAAATGGTGTGTAGTCCAAATCATCAGCATCGAGGTGAATGCTTGATGCAATATGGTCTTTAATCATTCGCAGCCATTGCATTTGTTCTTCATTAAAAAGTTTGTGCTGCCCGGCATTTTTCTTTAATATCCATTGTTGAAAATTACGGTCAACCGTTTTGTCATAACTCGTTAAGCTGCTGTCTATGCCTGTAACTTTCCTGAGCAATGCAACCAATGCGGTGAGATTACTCTTCGGGGAACCGTTTACTTTTTCCAATTGTTCATAAGCATGCCATACTTGTAAAGGTGCAAGTGTTGGTTTCTCCAATAATATTTTCTTCACCACTTCATCAATCATTTTAAAAGTGAGTTCCCTCCTGCGCACCGGTTGCGAATAAAAAATCTGCAAAGCAATGATTTCATTTTTGTGCTGCTCTATCCATGCTTTGAAATTTTTAACCAACGTTTCTGCTTTCTCTTTGCTGTCAGTTGCCCAGCCTTTGTTGATGAGTTCATCGGGGTTGGTAATGTCAATGGTTTGTTCATGCACCCTGCGGACAAACTCAATAAAAGTATTGAGTTCGCCGGTAAATACTTCGGCGGCTTTTTCTTTCAGTTCATCATGCAATTTGTTGAATGCTTCTGCTTGTTTGATGGGTGATTCACCGGGTAATGCTGTTTCCACTTTTGCTTTTAGCTCATCCATCACATCCGGGTTGTAAGCATTCAACAAATCTTTGATTACTGTGTTGAGCGCTACGCCGTTTGTCTTTTCCCTGAATTCGTTTTTCTCCTGTTCTGTGATTTGCTGTTCCAACCTTGCCAACCGATTTGCCAACGAAGAAAATAAATCTTCATCCCGGTTGCCAACGGCAATGGCTCCCAGCAAATCTTTCAACGGGACTCCGGGTTTCTTTTCCAATGGGCGGCTGTCGGTCTTGCAACTCTTGGTAACACCAACAGCGTCCACAATTACAAAATGGTCTTTGGTGAATTTTGCAGAAGGGGAAACTTTTTTCAAATCGTCCAAAGGAATTACTCTTGTTCCTCTTCCTTTCATCTGCTCAAAATAATTCCGGCTCCGTACATCACGCATAAACAGCAAACACTCCAGCGGCTTTACATCTGTGCCTGTTGCAATCATGTCAACCGTAACTGCAATTCTCGGATAATATTCATTTCGGAAATCCTGAAGAACACCCTTGGGGTTATCTTCCCGGTAAGTAATTTTTCTGCAAAATTTATTCTCCTCCCCGAATTCTTCACGAACTATTTGAATGATGTCGTCAGCATGTGAATCGGTCTTGGCGAAGATTAATGTTTTAGGCACTTCAAATTTTCCATCAGCATCAAAGCGTTTTTCGCTCTTGAAAATCTCCGGCAACATTTCTTTGAAGGTTTTTACAATCAACCGGATTTGATTGGGGTTCACAACATCTTTATCCAACTGATTGGCTCCGTAGGTTTCGTTTTCATCCTGCATTTCCCAGCGCTTCTTCCGTGAAAGTTTTTCACGCTTTTCGATATATTGATTTTTTTCAATCGTTGCTCCCTGTTGTGTGATTTTTGTTTCAATTAAAAACACATCATGCCCCACATTTACACCGTCCGCAACAGCTTGTTCATGATTATATTCACTTACAATGTTTTGATTGAAATAACCAAAAGTCCGGTTGTCGGGTGTGGCTGTCAAGCCGATTTGAAATACATCAAAGTATTGCAACACCTGCATCCATAAATTGTAAATGCTACGGTGGCATTCGTCAATCACGATAAAATCAAAAAATTCAATCGGGATTTTTTCATTGTACACAACGGGCATTGGTTCTTTCGGCTGCCATCTTTCATTTGGGTTTTCTTCTTCGGCTGATTCTTCCAACTCTGTTCCTTTCAGAATGGAATACAATCGCTGAATGGTGCTGATGTAAACATGGTTGTCTGTTGGAATGAAAGAAGACTTTAAACGATACACTCCATATAACTTGGTGAAAAGTTCGTTGCTGTCGTTTGGCAGATAGGACATAAATTCCTGTTCTGCCTGTTCGCCTAAGTTTTTTGTATCTACTAAAAACAAAATACGTTTTGCATTGGTGTATTTCAACAAACGATAAATGAAAGTGATGGCGGTAAAAGTTTTTCCTGAACCAGTCGCCATTTGAATCAATGCTTTTGGTTTGAAATCTTTGAACGAATTTTCAAGTTTGTTAATGGCTGTAATTTGGCAATCACGAAGCCCTTCTGTTTTCAGTATAGGTAAATTATTAAATGTTTTTCTCACCGAATCCTCCTGTAGCCATTTGCGAAAAGTTTCCGGTCTATGAAAAGTGAAAACATTTCGTGAACGGGGTTTTGGGTCACGAAAGTCCGTGAATCTTGTAACATCGCCAGTGCTTTCATAAACAAAAGGCAAAGGGTCATTGTTCAAATATTTTAATTTGCTTATTGCATATTCTTCTGCCTGCGATTCATGCATAGTCAGGCGAACAGCTTCTTCCTCACGTTTTGCTTCAATGATTCCGCAAGGTTTCTTGTCAACGAACATTACATAGTCGGTTTCCTTACCGTCTTGAGTCAGGTAATAGCGAACTACCACAGCACCACTTGCATTCAGGTTTATTTTTTCCTTATCCTGGATAATCCATCCACTGGCAACCAACAGGCTGTCAATTTTATCTCTGGCAATTTGTTCCGGGTCCTGGTTTGGCGCTATCAATTACAAAGCAATTTATTTCGCTAAAAATACGAATTTCTCATCCCTTTCAATAAACAACTTTTCTAACCCACCACGCACGAATACCCAACAAAAAATCCATCATGCGAAATGGAAACGGGAATTGCAGATTTTTTTTCATCAAAAATAATTTCCGGGCAACCGGCCTCGTTTTTTTTAACGTGAATCAATTGATTGAAATGATTGGAGAAGCCTTTTTGAAGCAGTTGTGTTGCTGCTAATGACTGATGTTCATACAGATCGCTTTGAAGTGTTGTATGCCCCGCAAATACTGTATCAAAATTGTTTGTTGCATGTACGACTGAATGGAGAAATGAATCGTTGTAGTCGGAAATGAAAAATAATTTTCTTTGCTGAAAAGTTGTACAGCCTGTAAAGAATTTATTTTTTGTGTGTTTATTCGATTTATCAAAATGAATTTCAGTGACAACAAATTTCAAAGGAGAAAAATTTACTTGCGCATCTAATCTTTTGAAATATTTATATGCAGATTCTTTCACTGACCAAAGCAACCATACATAATGCGCAAAAGGTATTTGCGATTGTACGAAATGAAATAGTTCTTGTTCTGAAGTGCCTGCAATTTTTGAATAAAAGCGATACTCGTTAGTGCGCTTTATATTTATTCTTTCCAGCGAAACAATATCATTGCCTGTACTTATCAACTGGTGGCTTTCATTTTTTCATTGATTATATCAATGATGTTTCCTACTTTATACATTTTTTCTGCGGCATCCATATCAATTTCAATGTTGTATTTGGATTCGGCATCAATAATCACATCCACTAAATTCGCGGAATTAATTTTCAAATCTTTGATCAGGTCGGTGTCTTCATTGATGCTGTTCAGCAATTCCTTGTCTTCCGTGTAAGGCGCCAGCACTTTTCTTAACTCTGCTAAAATTGTTTTTCTATCCATTCGGTATATATTTTGATAAAATCAAACAAGTATTAATATCTCCAAAGCCAAAATTAGCTTTTGCAACAACATTAATCTTTTTTTCTAACTTTTTTGTGGGTAAATTTTTTTCACCCAACATTTCTACAATTTCAGGGTTGGGGTCTTCCAGGTTGATATTGGGATGCACAAATCCATGTTTTAATTGTAATACTGCAGCCACCATTTCAATAGAACCTGCAGCGCTCAAACAATGGCCAGTCATGGATTTCAGCGAATTCACCATAGGGAAATCTTGTTTATGTAATTCCAATGCATGTACCCAATTTTGAATTTCCATTTTATCCACCGTGGTACCTGTAAGATGCCCGCAAATCAAATCAATTTTTTTTGATTCAATCCCCGCTTCCTGAATGGCCTCACGAATACAACGGATAACGCCTTCTGCACTCGGCGCCGTCATCGTTCCACCATTTCGCTGTCCACCTGAATTATTGCAAGCGCCAATGATTTCTGCATAAATCGGTGCATTTCTCGCTTTTGCAAAATCCAAATCTTCGAGAATCAATGCGCCGGCGCCTGATCCCGGAACAAAACCACCGGCACTGCTACTCATTGGCCGAGATGCTTTCCATGGTTCATCATTGAATTTACGGGACAAAATTCTCATCGAATCAAATGCGCCAAAAACATAAGAATCCACATATTCACTACTACCCACGACCATTCTTTTTGCCTTTCCGGATTTGATATAATCATACCCCATGATAATTGCCTGTGTGCCGGTAGCACAAGCTGAAGAATTACTGATCACTTTATTTCCCAATCCCAAACGCCCGGAAATATATGCCGTAATGCCACTGTTCATAATCTGTTCCACCACACGGGAGCCTAATTTTTTGGACTCTTTTGCATCCACTCTTGTAATGGCATTTTTAATAACTGCAGTATCTGCCACGCTGCTTCCAAATACACAACCCGTTTCCCATAAAGTATCTTTCGTAATTATTTCATTTCCTGCATCCATCCATGCATCAAGCGCTACTTTAATTCCCAATGCGATGGCCTGGCCTTTTAAACCATATAAACTGGTTTCTGAAATATAATTTTTTAATTGTTCAAGTTTAAAATCCGGTAAGCCGCAAACCTGGCAATTGAATTTTAATTCTTCATACTCCGGAATAAATTGAATTCCTGAAATGCCCTGCTCAATTGCATTTAAAAAATCCGGCACTCCATTTCCATTGGGAGAAATAACGCCTAAACCTGTTATGACAACACGGCGACTCATGTATCTACATATTTTTTTCAGTTTGTTGAATGATGCCTGCAAAGTTTCCTTTGGCTATTGTGACGCCATGTTGATCCTTCATTTCTACAAAGCATTTTAATTTATTGAAACGAAAATATATTTTTTTTGAAATGACTTTTACTTTTTCACCGGGCAATACCATTTTTAAAAAAGAAATTTCAACTGAAGTAAGTAAAGGAAAAAAATCTCCTTCCTGCATTTTCATTTTATCCTGTTCATCTTTTAAAAGGAATATACCAAATGCCACCAGGCCGCACTGCGCCATTATTTCAGTGATGATGGCACCGGGCGTTACAGGATTATTGATAAAATGGTCTTCATAAAAAAATGCATTTTCGCGTAACGTATATTCAGCAGTAATACCTTCTGTACTGATTGCTGAAATATGGTCAACAAATAAAAAACTGGATTTATATGGCAGTAATTGAATAATCTCTTCGTGCATTTCAAGGTCTTAATGAATAAAAAAAATTTACCTGCAATGTTCTCCCCCATCCACATGAATCAATGATCCATTAATCCATGCGGATTCTTTTTTACATAAAAGATAAATAACTTTAGCCACATCTTCAGGCAAAGTAATCCTGCCGAGCGGGTTTCTTTTTTTTGCTATGGCCAATAATTTTTCACTTCCCGGGATTCGGTTCAATGAAGGTGTTTGTGTAATGCCGGCTTGTATTAAGTTTGTTCTTAACCCATACATACCAAACTCCACAGCCATATATGCAGCAAGGCTTTCAAGCGATGACTTGGCTATGGAAACGGCTGCATACCCATCCCAAAATTTATGCGCGCCTTCACTCGTTAGTCCAATGATGCGTGCATCATTTTCAAATAATTCTGCTTCCAATAATGACCTTGCCCAATCCAATAAACTTGTGGACATGGCGTACGTGGTGAGTTGAATATCATCTTTAGATAAAAGTTCTTGATTTTTATTTGAAGTAGTATTTTTTATAACAAGTGGCTTTAAATTGCCACGAGCGATGGAATGAAGCAATAATTTCACTTTTTGCTTTTCAGCAATTTTTTTTTGAAAGTTTTTGATAAAATTTTTTCTCGTTTCTTCATCAAGAGCATTTAAGTTATGCGCATCAATCACAACTTTGTGGGTATTAGCAAGATCCTCAAAATACCCTTTTATTTTTTTATCAGAAATAGTTGTTTCCCGGTAAAGCGCTGCAATGTTCATTCCATGAGCAGCCATTTGTTCCACAGCCGCGAGGCCGAAGCCACTTGACCCGCCAAGAATGATCGCCCATGTATCTTTGAATTCCAGGTTATTTACTTTCACCGGTATTGAATTTTTTTGTTTTTGCAAGTTAAGAAAAATAAAGGCCAATGCTACAGCACGGCCTGGTTTTATTTAAGCATTTATTGGTGAAGGAATGATAAATTGATGAAAGAAAAATTAATCCAATAATTAAAATGCATATTTACTATTGCGGCAATTTTATCACCATTGCACTTGCGCCTCCCCCGCCATTACAAATTCCTGCTGCGCCAACTTTACCATTATTTTGTTTCAACACATTGATCAATGTTACAATGATTCTTGCACCACTGCAACCGAGTGGATGGCCTATGGATACTGCGCCTCCATGTACATTTACCTTTGCAGCATCAAGCCCCATCTTTTGAATGTTTGCAAGGCCAACAACAGAAAATGCTTCATTTAATTCAAAAAAATCAACATCATTCATTTGCATTCCTGCTTTTTTCACTGCTTTCGGAACAGCGAGTGATGGTGTTGTTGTAAACCATTCTGGCGCTTGTTCGGCATCGGCATAACTTGCAATAATTGCAATTGGTTTCAGTCCCAATTCATGGGCTTTGTCACTGCTCATTAATACAAGTGCAGCGGCTCCATCATTCATGGTACTTGCATTGGCAGCGGTGACTGTTCCGTCTTTTACAAATGCCGGTTTCAATCCCGCGATTTTATCAAACTTCACATTAAAAGGTTCTTCATCCTTTTTAAACTGAATGGGATCACCTTTGCGTTGAGGAATATGTACAGGAATAACTTCATCATTAAATTTTCCATCTTCCCATGCTTTTTGGCTGCGTTTATAACTTTCTATTGCGAAGCCATCCTGGTCTTCGCGTGAAAAATTGCATTCTTTTGCACAAAGTTCTGCGGCATTGCCCATGGCATAATTATTATACACATCGGTAAGCCCATCTTTTGCGAGGCCATCAATTAAAGGCGTGTTACCGTATTTATTTCCCCAACGCATATTGCTTACATAAAAAGGCACATTGCTCATACTTTCCATTCCACCGGCAACCACAATATCTGCATCACCCAGCAAAATACTTTGAGCGCCTTGCGCAATGGCTTTCATGCCACTTGCACAAACTTTATTCACCGTGGTAGCAATCACACTATCCGGTAAGCCTGCAAACTTAGAAGCCTGTCTTGCAGGTGACTGGCCGAGATTTGCCTGCATTACGCAGCCCATCAATACTTCATCCACCTGATCAGGTTGTATTCCGGCTTTTTCGATTGCTGCTTTAATGGCCGTTGCACCCACTTGAGTAGCAGCAATATCTTTTAATGCACCGCCGAAACTTCCAATAGGTGTACG
>CAYXHX010000074.1:0-9869 GCA_964464835.1 uncultured Chitinophagaceae bacterium
CAAAATAAGCTGATAAAACCGATATGAATTTTTGATTGCCTGAAATCAAATTTTTCATCATCCCTTTTGCCAATGGCATAGGAGATATTAAAAATACCTGCATTCGTTTCAAAGGCAATCCCGCCTCCTGCACCTAAATAAGTGTGACTAAATTTTTGAAGGGCATTCTCAAAATGTGTATATCCCAAATCCGTAAAACCAAAAATGTAAGAATTTTGCCCCAACAAATACCTGTATTCAAAACTTCCAACCACATACCGGTTGCAATAAATACTTTCTTCATCAAAGCCACGCATCATTTTATAACCACCAATTTGAAACAGTTCATTCAGGTAATAATGAGGTGATTGAAAAATGCCTCCATAAATTGCAGTTTTAAAAGTGGATTGTTTTCCCAACGGGAAATAATGGGCAGCTGAAGTTTTCAAAGTCAATTGGTAACTTTTGAGTTGTATCGTATCATATAAATTTTCAAAATTGAAAGCCGTATCTTTTAGTTGAAGAATGGTATTGTTCTTACGAATTACTTTATTGCCAAAACCTGCCTGCACCTGCAATTCATTGCCTTTCCGGGGATTGAAACGATAGTCGGTATTATTAAAATCGTATTGCAATACAAGCCCGGTACTACTAAGATCAATTACGTCTGGCAAACGATGCGTGGATTTTACAAAAAGCGTATCCACATCCAGTAAATTCGTGCGGGCAAATTTAATAAACACAGTCCCCGATTGTTTTGCAGATAATAAATACTGTAAACCAACCTGGCCCTGTATATTCAAATAAGATGAATCTTTTTTATACAATTGGAAGCCAAGATTGATACCAAAAGGTGATTTAAAAATATAAGGCCTTTGAAAAAATAAATTCAATCTCGGAGATTTATTTTGCAATTGTTGCCAATTCAGCACCATCGTTTCTCCATATCCAAATGGGTTGCGTATATCCAGGTTCGCTTCACCGGTGAGCAATAATTTTCCCCCGGAAGTACCACCGGATGGCAGCAAACCCAATAATAAATCAACCTGGTTGCTTTTTTTATTTTCAAGATAGAAATTCAATTCCGCACCGGTATTCAGCATGCGTATTTCCCATGGCTGTGTTTGCCGGATATAGGGCAGTTCCATCAACTTTTTATTGATGGCATTCAATGCCGATTTATTGTAAACAGTATGCGGTTGGATATTTAAAAAATTCCAAAGAAAAGCATTTGAAATTTTTGCATTGCCTTTCACCAGGATAGTATCTAAAAAATATAATTGGCCAGGTGCAATTTCCAATCTTCCACTAATCAAATTATTTGATATACGAATGCTATCGAGAGAAACGCGCGCAAATGGATAACCATTATTTTCAAAATAATCCAGTAATTTTTCATAAGCTATTTGCACCATCAAAGGATCAAATGGTTTTTTGGAAAAATCATTTTTAAAAATACCGGCGCGGTTTAATACCGGCCAATCATTTTCATTGGCATTCAATCCACTCCAAAGATATTTTTCGCCCAAAAATAATTGGACAAAAAAAGTATCATGTACCTGGTAAAATGTATCTACCGAAGAAGTAATAAAACCCTGTGCCTGCAAGCTTTTTGGAAGTTTGGCAATATATTCGAGCAACGCGGGTTGATTTTCAAAAACGGTATCTTTATTTTGCTGTGAAAAAGTCAATGCCGCAGGATCCATTGGTTTTATCCTCAGAAAGGGTTTATTATTTTGCCCCCATGTTTTGCAAAAAAAACAAATGAGCATAAATAAAATGATGTGCCTGCGATATTGAATTAATTTTGACATTTTCCGGGACACAATTTTACAAAAGTATCACCAGATGGCGGGCATTTATATTCATATTCCGTTTTGTAAACAAGCTTGTTACTATTGCAATTTTCATTTTTCAACCAATATTTCCGGGAAAGATGAAATGATCAATGCCATCTGCCACGAAGCCATTGACAGAAAAAATTATATACAAGAAACTGTAGAAACAATTTATTTTGGCGGTGGCACACCTTCACTGATTGGCTTTGATGCTTTAAAAAAAATATTTGAAATACTTCATCTACATTTCCTGATTGCCCCAAATGCTGAAATTACACTCGAAGCAAACCCGGATGATATTTCCATTCAATCACTTGTTCAATGGAAATCGCTTGGCATGAATCGGTTGAGCATAGGCATTCAATCATTTTTTGAAGAACACTTGAAATGGATGAACCGCTCCCACTCTGCACAACAAGCCGAAAGATGCATTCAGCTTGCACTTGATGCAGGTTATGAAAATTTTTCCATTGATTTAATTTATGGTATCCCCGGCCTCAGCAATAAACAATGGGAAGAAAATATTGATCAAGCAATAACATTTCTCGTTCCGCATATTTCCTGTTATGCACTCACCGTAGAACCAAAAACCGCATTGCATACAATGATTGCGCAACATAAAAAGGACGATGTTGATGAAGCTGTTCAAAGCAATCATTTCAATATACTTCAACAGAAAATGAAAAAGGCTTTTTACCGGCAATATGAAATTTCCAATTTTGCAATAAAAGGATTTGAGAGCCGGCACAATAGTGGTTACTGGCAAGAAAAAACTTATCTTGGTATCGGGCCTTCTGCACATTCTTATAATGGAGAAAGCAGGCAATGGAATATTTCAAATAATGCTTTATACGTAAAAAACGTTCGTGAATCATTACCTTATTTTGACATTGAATATTTAACCGAAACACAAAAACTCAACGAATACCTGATGACTCATCTTCGGATTGCAAAGGGAATTGATATAGAAAAAATAAAACTTTTATCGGGGGAAAAAACTGCACTCAAAATTTGTAACGCTGCACAGAAATGGATTGACGCTGGGAAATTGTCATATCAAAACGAAAATTTTTGTTTAACGGATAAAGGGAAATTCTTTGCCGATGGAATTGCAGCGGATCTTTTCCAGGAGGAACCCAAAGAGTCAGATAAGAATTGATTCAATATTTTCAAAGCCTTTTTTAGCAGGTAAATGTTCCCATAAGATTTTATAAATATTGTCAGCTATCGGGATTTCTGCTTTTACTTTTTTATTGATATCAAAAACACAACGGCTGGCATTATATCCTTCTGCTACCATATTTAACTCAAGCTGCGCGGACCTTACAGAATAGCCTTTGCCAATCATGTTGCCAAAAGTGCGGTTGCGGCTATACAGCGAATAACAGGTTACCAATAAATCTCCAAGATAAACAGAAGCTGCATAATTGATGATATCTTCAGTGGTATGCAAATCAATTTTTGCTTTACGTAGGAAGCGGACCATTTCATTGGCGCTGTTGGCTATATACACACTTAAAAAATTATCGCCGTAATCAAGGCCATGCGCAATGCCTGCACCCAGTGCATAAATATTTTTCAAAACAGCAGCATATTGTACGCCTTTAATATCTCCATTAATGATGGTGTTTGTATAAGTGGTTTCAAAATGGATAGAAAGTTGTTTTGCCATGTCGGTATTCATCCCTGAAAATGTAAGATAGGATAACTTTTCAGCAGAAACTTCTTCGGCATGGCAAGGGCCTAAAACGGCATAATAATCTTTTAATGGAAATGAAAATTCTTTGACAAGGTATTCACTGAGCAATAAGTTTTTTTCAGGCAATAAGCCCTTTACTGCTGAAATGATTTTTTTATTTTTAAACACATCCGTATTTAAAGAACTGAATACATCCTGTATATATGCGGATGGAACTGCTATTACCAGGACATCAGAATTTTCAATCACATAATGAATACTATCACTTAAAGTAATTGTATCTTTTTCAAAATAGGCCTTACTCAGGTAATGCGGGTTGTGGTTGCGTTCCTGGAAATAATTAATTGTATCTGTATTGCGGATCCACCAGTTAATATTATTTTTCCCATCCGTTAAAATTTTTGCCAGCGCTGTTGCCCAACTACCGCTTCCAATGATACCAAATTTCATATGCATCTATTTTGAGATACAAACATACGAAACGCTTTTTTTTACATGCATAAAAAAACCGGCTCTAAAAAAATGGAGCCGGCTAATTTTTTATACTATATTATTTATCTGTTTTCTTGAAAGATTGCATCAACGTTTCTTTAGATACAACTTTTACTTTGATACTGTCGGACAATTGTTTGCTCACTACATCATAAGGCCCTGTTACGACCATGTCACCGGCTTTGATACCACTTATTATTTGAATATAATTGATATCCTGTATATCCGTTTTCACAGGTTTTTTATGCACCATGCCATCACTGCCGATTACAAAAACAACCTCTTCAATATCATCATCACTGTTGTTGCTTGCTGAAGAAGCGCTTAGTGCATTCGCAGTAGTTGTACTATCTTTTGATTTTGATTTATCTGATTTTTTCTCGCGAGTAGTTACAGCATTCAATGGAACTGACAATGCATTGGTATGCGTTTGAGTTTGTATATCCGCGCTTGCAGTCATATTCGGCCTGAATGGAAATGGCTGGCCTTTCTTCATCAAATCTTTATAAGAGTCCGGCAGGATGCGAATATGCACCTGGTAATTGGTTACAGTCGCTGAAGATGTAGCGCTGCTTAAAGCACTGGTTACCGGGTTTGCAATTTTATAAACGATTCCTTTAAATTTCCTGCCAGTATATGCATCCACTTCTACAAGTGCGGTATCACCCAATTTTACTTTTGGTATATCATTTTCACCTACATCCACCTGTGCTTCTATGCTGTTTAAATCTGCAATGCGCATCATTTCTGTTCCCACATTAAAACTGTTACCGGCTACACGTTCGCCTTTTTTTACAGCAAGTAAACTAATCACGCCATCCATTGGAGCTACAATTGTTGCACGGCTCATATCTTTTTCGGCAGTTGTTAAACTTGCTTCCGCTCCTTGCACATTTGCCTGGGTGGCATTGATACTTGCCTTACCTGCATTGTACTGTGCTTTTGCAGAAAGATAGGCTTGTTCTGCCTGTTCAAATTCGGCCTGTGAAATAACCTTATCTGCCAATAATTTTTTTTGCCTGTTATACGTAGATTGTGCCTGGTCTAATGTTGCCTGCAATGCCAGCAATTGTGCTTTTGCATTATTCACCTGGGCTTCTGATTGGCTTACAACCGCTGCGGCTTGTTGTCTTTGCGATTGATAAATATCTGCATAGATTTTTGCAAGCACCTGGCCTTTTCTTACTGTATCGCCTTCCTCCACATTGAGTTCCACTATTTCTCCGGAAATATCCGGGCTAACTTTCACTTCTATTTCAGGAAAAATTTTTCCGCTGGCAGTTACTACTTCAGTGATCGTACGGTTTTCTGCTTTTTCTGCAGTTACTTGTATGCCTTCATCTTTGCCAAGGACTCCTGTTGCTTTTAGTACAATCAACAATACTATAACTGCTGATAAACTAATAATTATCCATTTTAAACTTTTGCTCATTGTATTAATAGTTTCTTTTTTTCTATAATTTTAAACCTTCACCTTTATAATATTCAAGGATTTTCATTTTGAAAACATAATCATATTGACTGGTCAGTTGCTGCAATTTTGCAATTAGTAAATTGTTCTGATCCGTTAATAATTCGAATGTTGATAACAAACCAACCTCGTATCTTTTTTTTGCAAAATCATAGGTTTTTTGTGCAGCCTGAACTTGCTTTTCACCAATCGTATATTTTTCAAAAGATGCCACCGCATTTGAATAAGCCGTATAAATATTTGTTTTCAATGTTTGATCAGCTTGTTGTTTTTGCAATTGCACATTGGCAAGGTCCAACTTGCTTCTTTCAAAATTGATACGTGCCGAACCATTTTGAAAAATGGGGATAGATAAGCTTAAGCCAATATTTTGATTAAAGTTATTATTCAATTGATTCATGTATGGCGCTTTTCCAAAAGTGCTCACGGTATAAGGTTCTTTAGGAAATACATCATAATTTGTTCCGCCGATATTTACACTCCCAATGGGTACATTAATAATTTGTGAACCAATCACCCGCTGGGCCTGATTATTATAAGCCGAACCCAAGCCATAAAAACCGGAAATGGTTGGGTACATGGCCGCTTTACTTATTTTTATATTTGTCTCAGCGCTTTTAATCCGCAATGCATTTGCTTTTTGTTCCGGTTGATTATTCATAGCTAACTGGTAAACAACATCCGGTTGCATCTCCCCAAAAGATTCCATGGGAATTGCTTCTATTGGTGGCGTCTCAATATCAAAAGGCAATGCTGCATCCAGGTTTAATAAGGCTTTCAGGGAAAGCAGGCTTTCTGCATAAGATGCTTTTGCTGTAACCAGGTTCGTACTATCTGCGGCAAGTTGTGATTCCACCTGCGAAAGATTTAATTCCGGCAATGCGCCCGCATCCACTTTCTTTTTGGTGAAATCCAATTGCGAAAGCGTTTGTTTAATTTGAATTTCACTCACTTCAATTTGTTCATTGGCAAGTAAAACCTGTAAATAAAAATTTGCTACACTCAAGCCGATATCATTGGCTGCTTTTTTCATATCTTCAATAGCAGCTTCTGCATTATACCGTGCAAATACAACATTGTTTTTTAATTTGCCCCAATTAAAAATTTCAATACCGCCACTTAAACTATAATTCTGTGATAAAAATTTTGAAGTAGTAAATTGATTACTCGTTGGATCTATAGAGCGGCCAAATTGCAAACTCAAATTGGTATTAAAACTTACATTTGGATATTGGTTCAATTTTGCCTGCTTCACTTGTAAAGCGGCAATCCTTGCCTGCACATCGGCTTGCTTTACTGAAATATTATTTTGCATGGCAAATTCCACGCAGCGCCTCAGGTCCCATTTATCTTGTGCCATCAGGCTTGCAGGGAAAAGTATCAGTAAAAAGATTATTATTTTTTTCATCGGTGTCAAAATAAAAGAATCAATATGTTTTTATTAAATGATATTTTATGAACGGAAAATTGGAAAGGTTATGAGGTATATACATTCTAACTAATTTTTTCAAATGCTTGTTGAAGGTCCTTGATAATATATGCGGGCTCTTCAAGGCCGGCATAGAAACGCAACACCCGGTGTTCCGGGTTTTGTGCATCAAAACTATTCCGCGGCAATGCCGCACATGCAGGAATAATAAGGCTTTCATGCCCGCCCCAGCTCACAGCCATCAAAATATGTTTTAGGGAATTGCAAAACAATTCAATCTCCTTTTCACTTTGTACTTTTATAATAAAACTAAACAAGCCACCTGCATTTTTCATTTGCTTTTTGGCAAGTGCATATTGAGGGAAGCTTTCATCAAATGGAAAAATAATTTTTTCTACCAACGGATGCCGTTTTAAAAATTGTATTATTTCTAAAGCATTGTATGCAGAAGCATTCAGTCTTGCATGCAATGTTCGTAAACCCCGAATGAGCAGCCATGCATTGAAAGGTTGGATGCCACTGCCAATTATCATGTATTCACTGTTGAATATTTTTTCAATGGTTTTTTTCTTCCCGGCAACAACACCCGCAACCGTATCACTATGGCCACCGATATATTTTGTGGCGGATTGCAATGACAGGTCTATTCCAAAATCTATGGGCCGCTGAAATAATGGTGTACTAAAACTATTATCGCAGATGGTGGTAATATTTTTTTCTTTTGCCAGGTTTGCAACCGCTTCCAGGTCTTGCAAAACAAAGTTCCAACTGGTAGGGCTTTCCAGGTAATACAAAACCGTATTCGCTTTTGTTGCAGCAATAAAATTGTTGATATCACTGCCATCAATATACGTAACGCTTACATTGAAGCGCGGCAATATAATATCAAACATCCTTCTTGCCGAAGTATATACACCCGTTACACTTACAATATGATCGCCACTTTTCACATGCGCTAAAACAGCAGCAAAGATGGCAGCAGCGCCACTATTAAACACAAGGCAATCTTCTGCTCCGTCCAGCGCAGCAAGCTTTTCTTTTAATATTTCAACAGTTGGGTTTTTTCCACGGCTGTAAATCCACGTGGCATATTCATTTTCAAAACTTTTGCGTAAGTCTTCTACGGTATGAAATGCAAAATTGCTGGTTTGAATTATTGGCGGAGCTACGGCACGAAAATATTCATCGCGGTTTTCGCCTAATTCATTCAAAATAAAAGAAAGGTCATCCATTTGAATCTTTTAAAAAAAACTTCGGCAAAAGTATTTGAAAATATAAATTTAAATATTGATTTAACAGCTATTAAATAAAGAATAACAATATTTCTAAAAATAAACGTACTTTCATTTTTAATATCAAAAAACCGGTTATGACTGAAAATACAACTCCCGCGCATTTTTCTGAAATTACTGCAAACCCTGCACCATTGGGGCTTCTGGGGTTTGGCATGACAACCGTTTTATTAAACCTGCACAATGCAGGTTGCATCGAACTCAGCAGCATGATTCTTTCCATGGGTATTTTTATGGGCGGCCTGGCACAGGTGGTTGCCGGCATACAGGAATGGAAAAAAAATAACACTTTTGGCGCTACGGCTTTCACTGCTTATGGTATGTTTTGGCTTTCATTAGTGGCATTGATATTTTTACCCAATATGTCTTTTGCTCCGAATATGAAAACCTCCGCCGATGGTATGGGATGGTATTTATTGCTTTGGGGTGTCTTTACATTTTTCATGTTTATTGCAACACTGAAATCGAATACATTGCTCCAGGTAATTTTTTTCACGCTTACAATCTTATTTTTTCTTCTCGCTGCAAGTGAATTTATGGAGAGTGAAATGCTTAAAAAAATTGCGGGCTATGAAGGCATCTTTTGTGGGTTATCAGCAATGTACGGTACGGCTGCACAAGTGATTAATGAAGTGCATGGAAAAATAATTTTACCGATTGGTGCAAAATAATTACTCAACCATTTGTTTCACCAATTCTTTTTTTTATACCATGTGTAAAAAAATAAATCAACATAAATGCTGTTAGAACACCGATTCCTGTAATCGCTGTCATTGGGTCTTTTATGGCAATGCTCATTCCAACGAATGAATATGCAAGAATAAAAATGATGGGGAGCAAGGGATATAATTTCATTTTATAAATACCGGTTCCGTCAAGGTGCTTTGTTTTTTTGCGCAGCATAAATATCGCTCCGGCAGAAGTGGCCATGCCAAAACAATCGAGAAAAATAGTAAAGCTTAAAAGCCTGTCAAATGTTTTTGCATAAAATAAAATGATGATACAAAGCGCTGTGAAAGTTGTCAGGGAAAATAGAAACACTTCCCTTTTAGTTGATTTCTTTTTAAAAATCCCGGGCAAAACGCCGTCTTCACTCATCGCATACATCACGCGTGGATTGCTTAATAATAATACATTTACATACGCCAGCACAGAAAAAAATAATAAGACTGAAAACACTTTACCACCGGTTGGGCCAAATATTTTCGTAGTAACAAGTGTGGCAATTTCAGTACTGTTTTGTAATCCTTCAAAGCCCAGGGTTTTATAATAGGAATAATTCACGAGCAGGTATAAACCAATGATAATGGCAATACCCGCAAAAATTCCTTTGGGAATATTTTTGGCCGGCGTTTTCACTTCATTACCAAAATTGATTGTTTGCTGATAACCTCCATACGTAAATGAAACAGCAATCAAAGCCACGCCCAATGCTTTAATCCAATCCATGAATTGTGCAGGCGCTGCCGGCTCAAAAGTTTTTCCGTGATAATGCGTGGATGGAATAAAAATAGCGCTGATGAGTACAAGCAGCATCAATATTTTAATCATCATCAATACATTTTGTGTGCGGGCACTCACTTTTAAGCCCAATAAATTGACACCATAAAAAAGCAAGATGGCAAATATAGAAATGTATATCTGTGTATTACCGCTTGCATTTGCGCCA
>CAYXHX010000075.1:0-1190 GCA_964464835.1 uncultured Chitinophagaceae bacterium
AGATGCCCGCCTGTCCGGCGGACAGGGAAAAGTAAAAAAGGAGAAAGTAAAGAAATTGATTTTTCCACGCTACCATCAAATTGATGCCGTAGATAAACTCCTAAGCAATGCCAAAGAAAACGGAGCAGGAAAACGTTATTTAATTCAACATTCGGCAGGTTCGGGCAAATCAAATTCTATTTCCTGGTTAGCTCATCAATTGGTGGGTTTGTTTGACAAAGAAAATACAAACACCATTTTTGATACGGTGATTGTAGTAACCGACCGCAAAGTGTTGGATGCACAAATCCGAAACAACATCAAGCAGTTTGAGCAAGTGAAAGGCGTTGTAGAAGCCATTACCGAAGGCAGTAAACAACTGAAAACCGCTTTGGAGGAAGGAAAGAAAATAATCATAACAACCATTCAGAAATTCCCATACATCGTAAATGAAATTGGCGAACTGCCCGGAAATAAATTTGCCATCATTATAGACGAAGCACACAGCAGCCAAAGCGGAAACACCGCAGGGAAACTGAATGAAACCCTGAAGAAACAAGGCGATGATGAGCAGGAAAACGATGATGAATGGACAGGAGAAGATGATATTGTAGAAATTGTAAAAGGCAGAAAAATGTTGACCAATGCCAGTTATTTTGCTTTTACCGCCACACCAAAGAACAAAACGCTTGAACTTTTCGGTGAGAAATACAACGACAATGGAAAGGAGAAATTCAGGGCATTTCATCTTTACTCCATGAAGCAAGCCATTGAGGAAAATTTCATTTTAGATGTTTTGCAGAACTACACCACTTATCAAAGCTATTATGCTTTGCTTAAGAAAATTGAAGACGACCCTGCTTATGACAAAAACAAGGCACAGAAAAAACTGAAAATATTTGTAGAGAGCCACGAACATGCCATTGCCAAAAAAACGGCTTTAATTATTGACCACTTTATGGACAACGTAATCCGCAAAGCAAAAATCAACGGTTTGGCAAAAGCAATGATTGTTACAAGCAGCCGCAGAAATGCCGTGAAATACAAAAAAGCATTTGATAAATATTTAGCAGATACAGGCAACCCATACAAAGCGATTGTAGCCTTTTCTGGCGAGATAGACGGACAAACAGAAGTTGCCCTTAATCATTTTTCAAGTGCTTCCATTCCAGACGAGTTTAAGAAATCGGAATACCGCTTTTTGATTGTGG
>CAYXHX010000075.1:1236-9805 GCA_964464835.1 uncultured Chitinophagaceae bacterium
TAAATACCAAACAGGATTTGACCAACCGCTTTTGCATACCATGTATGTGGACAAGAAATTGGGTGGCGTAAATGCAGTGCAAACCCTATCAAGATTGAATAGAACAACTACAGGAAAGAAGGACACTTTTGTTTTGGACTTTGCCAATGATGCTGATGAAATCAAGAAATCGTTTGACCCATTTTTTGAAACCACCATTTTAGGCGAAGCAACCGACCCAAATAAACTGTTTGACTTACAAAGTTCCTTAGATGCTTTCCAGGTTTACACACCCGAACAAGTGCAGAAGTTTTCGCAAAAGATGGTTTCAAATGTTCCTGTTGACCAACTGCATTGCATTTTAGATGCAGCAGCCGAAGTATTCAGAACTTCATTAACGGAAGAACAGCAAGATGACTTTAGAGCCAAATGCAAAACTTATGTTCGCTTATATGTTTTCCTTGCTCAAATCGTTCCATTTGTAAATCCATATTTGGAAAGACTGTATTTGTTCCTAAACCACTTGCAAAACAAATTGGGCAAACAGCGTGACGAAGATTTGGCACAAGGCATTTTGGACAATATCAACATGGACAGTTACCGCCTGCAAAAGGAAGGAGAATTTAATATTCAGTTGCAACAAGGTGATGAATTAAAACCAATTCCAACAGACATGAGAGGCAGTGCAGCCGAGCCTGAAATGGAATATCTATCGACAATCGTAAAAGCATTTAACGACAGGTTTGGAACCACTTTCACCAATGAAGACAAGGTTAAAAAAATGACCGAAGACTTGATGGCCGATGTTGCACAAGATGCAGAATTTGCAAACGCTTTCAAACATTCAGATGAGCAGAACGCCAAGATTACTTTTGAAGAAGTATTGAAACGAAAACTGATAGACCACATAGAAACCAACTTTGAAGTATTTAAAGAATTTAACAATAACAAAGAATTCCGTAACTTCTTCGCAGGGACAATGTTCAAAATAATGCAAAAGGACTTTTTAAGATTTAACGCAAACAAATAATGAAATAAGTATGCAGTATTCAAATAACAAAAATAAAATTTATTTTAATATTTCTCCCTACAACCCCCTCACCACATCCTCATTCACCTTCACAGGATATTTTGCTTTTAATGCTGCCAGCCATTTTTCTTCCAGCATTTGCTGGTAATCATTCATCACCAAACCTTTGGCATCGGCATAACTGCGTGGTGATGTTTCCGGGATTACCTTCACCACTTGCATAAAAGTATAGGCATCGCCACCATCATTTTTTTCGGGTAATGTCTGGTAACCTTCCTTCATGGAAACGGATGCATGTACCGGCAATTCGCCATTTTCAAAACGGCTGCTATCTGCCAACACTTCTGTACCATAGGTGCCAACAACTGAACGCCAGTTAGCAGTATTATTTTTTAATGCAGCAGCTATCTTTTCTGCCATATCTTTTGTGGGCGCAGTAACGGCAAGTGCACTAAAACCGGGCTTCCAGGAATATTTGCCGGCATGAGCCAGGTAATATTGGTACATCGCTGTAGTATCTTGAATAGCCGGTGTCCAAACATGTTTATCCATTGCAGAAAAAATTAAATTCGCATCATTGAATTCCTGCAACTGCCCAGCAAATTGAGGATAAAAATTTTCTATATGCGCGATATAATAATTCCTGATAGTTGCATCTTCAAATTCCTGCATATATCCTTCGTAATCATGAATAGAAGCGCCAGGTTGTATATTTTGATCATTCGCAAATTCCAACCATTTTGCTACGGTAATTTTTACGGTGTCCATAGAAAAAAGCAGGGTATTGTTTTCGATGCCATGATAATTTTGCAATGGATTATTTTGCCGGAAAGCTGCCGTGTAATTATATAATGTGGACGCATCATATTTCCCGTGGACAAAATGAATATCTTTTTTCCATTGAATGAATAAATTATTCTTCGCCTTTTGTACTCGGCTATCCTGTACTAAGCGTTGTTGCAGTTCCGCCATTTTCCCTGCATCTGTTTCATCTTTTAAAACCGGGACGATTTCTTTTAATTTGATAATATTAAAACCATATTCCGTAGTAAAAGGTTTTGAAATTTCTCCCGGTGTGTGCAATTCAAAAACTTCATTTTCAAATTGATTGCTGTAATCGCCCACTCGTATCTCTTTAATTTCACCAAATACTTCAGATGCAGAAACATTATATTCCCGCATCATGTCTTCAAAGGATGCGCCTTTCAATAATAATTGATACACAGAGTCTGCTATTTTTTGCTGTTGCAATTTTTCGGTAGCATTATAAGAAGGTGGAATGGAAAAAAGTATTTGCTGGATTTTACGCATACCTTTTGCCGGCCTTTCTTCCACATTTTTAAAAATACGATATCCCGAATAAGTTTTTATAATGCCTGAAAATTCTCCCTGCTTCAATGCATACACAATATTTTCAATCGTATAAGGAAGTGTGAAAACGGTGATAAATCCAACATTTACCGAAGCAGTATCGGATGAATAAGTACGGGCAGCTTCTTCAAAACTTTTCCCGGATTGCAAGGCCTTCTGGGCTTCCTGCATTTTTTTATAAGCAGGCAAAGTATCGCCATCATTTGGGACTTCTATAAAAATTTGTTGTACTAAAATATCTTTTTGACTGCGTTCAAAAGCCTGGTGCAACAAAGCATTTACGTCTGCTTGTTTATTGATATACGTTTCTGCAAGTTGGTTCCTGAAACTATTTGCATCCGCTTTATACCCTTCCGTTTGATCGAGTTGATCATCCATGGCAGATTGCAATTTCAATTTATAATCAATATATAAGTTTAAATAATTTTTTATTTGGTCTTTCCTGCTGCCTGTAGATTCCGGGCTTTTCTTGAATGCTTCGAGAAAAGTATTTTTATCTACTTTTTTATTTCCATACGTAAAAAGTGTCTGCGATTGAGCCGTCATTCCGGCACTACAACATAGCAGCAAAAAAATAGTTGCTTGTTTTATTTTCCGCATAAAAAAGAAATTTTGTTAGGGTGTATTTTTTTTCAATTTGGATTCAATCACCTGGTCATATTGTTCGAAACTCAATTTTTTTGCAATGATCTTTTTATTTTCATCCAATAAATATGTTGTCGGGGTTTGAATAATATCAAACAACTGACGAAAATTTGGCCTTCCGCTTGCTTCATCTGCCAGCCTTGCTTCGCGCGTTTGCCAGGCATGCATCCAACCATTTAAATGATGGCCTGTAATAAAATCTTCCCAATCCGCTTTTGTATTTTCATTGGTATTTACAGCAAATATTTTTACTCCAAGCGCTTTCCATTTTGCCTCATATAAAGAATCCAATTCCGGCACTTGTATTTGGCAATGGCCACAAAGGGGATCCCAGAATATTACAAAAGTAAAAGGCGCTTTTACATCATATAAAGAAAGCGATTTGCCACTGCTGTCTACAAGATTGAGTTGTGGCGCAGCTTCCCCCAATTGGTTGGCTATAATACTATATGCACGGTCAAAAATATATTTTTTCTGGCCTGCACTCAACCAACTTGTATCACCTTTGGAGAAATAATTATTGAATAAAAAAAGAAAGACTTTATCCTGTCCCATGATTTCCGGGTTGATATATTTATCAGTAAATTTTGCCAGTAAATACTGAAACATTTTATCATTGGATCGCGAAGAAAGCAGCATATAATTCACGGCATCAATCACCGAATCCGGTTGTTGGGAAATATAATTATCGAGGTAATCATTTACTTTGGAATCAAAGAAGGGCGTGTGCAGCAAACGGCCGTCATAGAAATTGACATTGTCCCAAAAATGATCTTTTACATATTGCCACGGATACGTAGAATCCTTTGTGCCATCGGGTTTTACAGGCATTGGAGGGAAAGTGGGAACTTTTACCGCTTCAAATAAAACTGCCAGCATGGAACCGGGATGCTGCTGCACAATATTTTGACGATAGGCATTCATATCATCACTGAGTTTTTTTATTTGCAACATAATAGATGTAGAATCATTCTTATTTTTCGCCGTATGCTTCATATCGTTTTGCAAAGCATTGATCCTGGGTGCAATGTTTTGCAGGTAGCGCGAATAATCAGCAAACATTTTATTTTCTGCCGAACCTTCAGTTTGCACATCGGCAAGGTGTGAAGAATCAGTTTTAATTGAAAAATGTTGGGCAGAATCCATTAAAAGTTCAAATAATAAAGTCCGCTGCGGCGATACCAAAAAATAAATTCCTTCTTCCAATTTTTTATCACCTGAAAAAAGGCCTTCACTTTTTTCATTCAGCATACAGGAATCAATGAGAATATTATTTTTCCCGTAATACGTGCCAAGATAAATTTTCGCATCGCGGTAAGGAGTGATTGTCACAGGAATATAATAGCCATTTTTAGCCGGCATTGAATCCTGGAAATTGCCGGCTTTGGTATTTGTGATCATGAAAATACAAGCAGCAAAAACCAATGATAAAAAACGCATAGGATTTTTTTTTTTGACGAAAATAAATGTAAATCGGTCAAGGTGCAAGTTAATGCAATGTAAAAGATAAAACTATCTAAAAAGGGCTTCGCTTCGGCTTAAACATTTGCAATTTTATTCAGTTCTATACGAAATGTAGTGCCTTTGCCGGTTTCACTGGATTTTACAGCAATATTCCCTGCATGGTATTTTTCTATAATTCGTTTGCTGAGCGCCAGTCCAAGCCCCCATCCTCTTTTTTTGGTGGTGAATCCGGGCTTAAACACTTTCGATAAGTTGGTTTTAGAAATACCTTTTCCTGTATCAGATAATTCAATAATTGCGTGTTGTTGATTTTCTGTAAACTGTATGGCTATCGTTCCTTTTCCTTCAAGGGCATCCAATGCATTTTTCAGTAAATTTTCTATTACCCAATCAAAAAGCGGTGGGGAAATAAATGCTTTGATTACCTCTGTCCCATGCGAATCCACCAAAAAATTTACTTTTCCACCTGAACGTTTTTTGATATATTCCACCATATTATTTACCTGGGCTATAATATTCATTTCTTCCAAATGCGGTTTACTGCCGATTTTGCCAAAACGGTCCGTAACAAGTTCAAGCCTTGCCACATCTTTTTCAATTTCCGTGGAAATGGCTTCAACTCCTTTTCTATCTTTAAGCATTTCCACCCAGCCTTTCAGGCTCGAAACCGGTGTGCCAAGTTGATGCGCCGTTTCTTTTGCCATGCCCGCCCACAACCGGTTTTGCGTACTTTTATATCCCGTGCGTAATGCAATCAACATGATGGTAATAAATAATCCTACGATGATCAATTGAATCAAAGGATAATATCGCACTTCTTTTTGAAGCATGCTTTCTCCATAATAATATTTATTTGCGGTATAGGGTGTATCACTTATTTTTAAAATGATGGGCTTATTTTGTTTTTTGAATTCGGCCAATTTTTCGGTGAGATAGTTGGGGTTGTTTTTTATTTCAGCGCTGTCAAGATTTACACAATTGTATGGATTGATGCTGTCTTTCTCATTGGTTTCAATGATGGGGATATCTTTGTTTTCACTGGATATCCGGGCGGCGAGCTCAAGGCTTGTTTGGTCAGTTGCATTTAAAATGGTGTTTTGAGCAGCTACCCAAATTTCCACTTTATGTGTTTCATCTTTGGCGATTTTTTTTGCAAGGTATTGAGAATAAAAAATGGTGCCGATAACAATGCAAAGCGCAATGAGAAATAATATGGTTTTACCAGTGTATAGTTGTTGAAACATATTGATAAAAGTAAAAAATGTTTTTTAAGAAGATTTAAAAATAAAATAGAAATTGTGCAAGCCTTGAATTGCCTTTAATATTTAATAAAATAAAATGTGCATAAGAATATAATAGAGTTGTTATTATTCTAAAAGGTTCATAATAAATTTGTCCAATACAAAATCATCACATGAAAATTTCTCCTTCTTCACTTTCCAGGCTGGAAGCTATTTTAAGCCAGGCACAATATACACCACGCTATGAACGTGGCACTTTTCAAAGCGGATGGTGTTTGCTGGAGCAAAAAAGAATTGTAGTTCTCAATAAATTCCTGGATGTGGAAGGAAGAATTAATGTATTGCTGGAATTAATCCCTAAACTGGAAATAAATTATGATCTCCTTACGCATGAATCGCAGCAATTATATGATGAGGTTTTGAAACTTTCTAATACAGAATCCTAAGTGCTATTTATTTTCAACTATTTTTGTTCGTGGATTTTCCAGCATTAAAGATTACATTTTTAGGCACCGGCACCAGTACCGGTATCCCGATGATTGCATGCCCTTGCCGGGTTTGCCGGTCAGATAATGAAAAAGACAAACGCTTGCGAAGCAGCATTCGCATTGAATCTGCAGAAACAACATTGGTGGTAGATACCACACCGGATTTTCGCCAACAAATGCTTCGATTGCAGAATAAAAAATTAGATGCCATTTTATTTACACATCCTCATAAAGATCATACAGGCGGCCTGGATGATGTCCGCGCGTATAATTTTTTTCAACACCGGCCCATGGATCTTTATGCAAATGCGTTAACAGCCGAAGCTTTACGACGGGATTATGCATATGCCTTTTCAGATCACCGTTACCCGGGCATCCCCGAATTAAACCTTGTGACGATAGATGAATCTCCTATTATAATTGGAAATATCCCGGTTATTCCTATCCAGGTATGGCATCATAAAATGCCTGTATATGCCTTTCGTTTCGGGAATTTTACGTATATTACTGACGCAAACCGGGTAGACAATGATGAGATGGAAAAAATAAAAGGCTCCGAAGTAATCGTTATTAATGCTTTGCGTGAGGAAGACCATATTTCCCATTTCACTTTGCAACAGGCAGTAGATTTGGTAGAACATTTAAAAATTCCAAAGGCATATTTTACACATATCAGTCATCAGCTTGGAAGGCATGATGAAGTAAATAAAAAATTGCCTGCACATATTTCACTCGCCTATGATGGCTTGCAAATCAGCATATAATCTTTTCATGAAAGTGAATGTTGAAATTTATTTTTTATGCAAAAGATACACTGGAAAGACTACCTGTCATTTTCAAAAAGGGAAAGAACTGCAATCATTGTTCTCACATCAGTAATTGCAATAATCATTGCTTTACCCTTGTTTATTAAACCCGATTTTAAACCACCTTTAACGGATACTGAAACGGCCAAACAAATAGTTGCACTTGAAACAAAGCAAGCATCTGTAATGCCCGCAAATGATGACTCTGCTGCATTTATTGATAATATTGAAACGGCCGAATTATTTTATTTTGATCCAAATACCATTGATGCAGCCGGCTGGAAAAAATTAGGCCTTCGGGATAAAACCATTCAAACCATACTCAATTACAGGTCGAAAGGAGGAAATTTCAGGGTAGCGTCTGATATTCATAAAATTTATGGGCTAAAAAAAGCAGAAGCAGACAGGTTAGAACCTTTTATAAAAATTGAAACAATAACTAGCCAATCAACTATTCCTGTTGAGAAAAAAACTGTACAGACTATTACATCTTTTCCTAAAAAAGGTTATACCAAAATAAATATCAATTCAGCCACTGAAGAAGAATGGAAAACTTTGCCTGGTATTGGAGATGTACTTGCCAAAAGAATAGTCAAATTCCGTTCTGCAAAAAAAGGGTTTACCAGTATAGATGATGTAAAGAAAACTTATGGCCTTAAAGATTCTGTATTTGAAAACATTCGGCCATGGTTGGTTTTGGAGTAAAAAGAAGATGATATAATTTATTTTCTATCAACATTTTACATTCTGCCTGTAAACCATTAGTTTTGTTTGCTAACAAATGTTCGTATATGAATTTTACTGAATCGGAATTGACCAAACAAGTTGCAACAACCGCAAAAGATTTTGCAGAAAAACACATCAAGCCTTTTGTAATGGAATGGGATGAAACCCAGGAATTTCCAAAACATGTTTTTAATGAAATGGGGAAACTTGGATTAATGGGGATTTTAGTTCCTGAAAAATATCATGGCGCCGGCCTTGGCTACTTTGAATATAAAGCCATTATCGAAGAAATTTCCAAAGTTTGTGCATCCATTGGCTTAAGCCTTGTTGCGCACAATTCGTTGTGTACAGGCCATATACTTGCATTTGGAAATGAAGCGCAAAAACAAAAATGGTTGCCCAAACTCGCCACCGGTGAATGGATTGGCGCATGGGGGCTCACCGAACCCAACACAGGAAGTGATGCCGGCAATATGAAATGCACTGCCGTGAAAGAAGGGGATAGCTGGGTGCTGAATGGTACAAAATGCTGGATTACCAATGGAATCAGTAGTGAAATAGCCGTGGTACTTGCACGGACAGGTGAACCCAGAACAAAAGATAATTGTACTGCATTTGTAGTGGAGCGTGGTACAAAAGGTTTTAGTGGAGGAAAAAAAGAAAATAAACTTGGGATGCGAGCGAGTGAAACTGCAGAAATGATTTTTGACAATTGTATTATTCCTGATGCCAACCGGCTTGGAGATATAGGGCAAGGTTTCAAGCAATCCATGAAAATATTGGATGGTGGAAGAATTTCTATCGCTTCACTCTCACTTG
>CAYXHX010000076.1:0-5130 GCA_964464835.1 uncultured Chitinophagaceae bacterium
TTTGAAAATTCAGCATATTTTTTATTTTGTCGTTCAAACGGAACTTTATTCATAACACATTTTTTTCCTTCTGAATTGAAATAATATAAAATTCTTTTTTTTGAAATAAAAAATTTTTCGCTCTTTATATATTCAGGAATTTACTGAGATTCCTGTTTTCAAAAAAAGGCCAGATAAACACCGGAAACCGGCATTAATTTTTTTTAAAATAGTTTGATAATAACATGGTGTATGATTTTTTTTTGTGCAATATTGGATGTGCCATAATTAAGATTATACATTCTTAAAATCCATTTTTTTTCAAAAACAACCTTTTTATTCATCTCCTGAAAAAAATTTTTAATTTTTTTTTCACCCTATTCTACGGAAAATTAAATTGTATTTTGCAATATGGATAACAACACAATTGCCAATGATTTTTCCATGCTGGCGAAGCTGATGGAAATACATGGAGAAAATAGCTTTAAAATAAAATCCTATTCGAATGCAGCATTTGTTATTGAAAAATTACCGGTAGAATTATCCACGTTGCCTGAAGAAAAAATTTTTTCCATCAAAGGGATTGGTGATGCAATCGGAAAAAAAATTATCAACCAATTAGAAACAGGGTCATTAAAATTATTGGATGAATTTCTTTTAAAAACTCCTGCCGGAATTTTGGAAATGCTTTGTATTAAAGGTATTGGCCCCAAAAAAATTGCCACTATCTGGAAAGACCTTGACATCGAAAATATTGGCGAATTGTTATACGCATGTAATGAAAACCGCTTGCTTTTATTCAAAGGCTTTGGTGCAAAAACACAGCAAAACATTAAAGAGGCTATCGAGTTTTTTCAGAAAAATATGGGCAGCTATCAATATGCATCTATTGAACCGTACGCATTGGCCTTTCATAAAAAGTTGCAGGATACTTTCCCGGGATTTTTATGTATGCCTGCAGGAATTTTCAGGAGAAATATGCCCATCATTGATCAATTGGAATGGGTAGTTACAATCCCCGAAGATGAACTGACTGATTTTTTTACTGAAAATGGTTATAGAATTGTTCTGCATACAGATTCCGGGATTCATTTTAAAGGAGAAGAAAATGTTTTACTGATTTTCTATTTTTCAAATAAGGATAATTTTTATGCAACATTATTCAGGCATTCATGCAGTGCAGTTTTCTTGAATGCATGGCTCAAAAAATTTTCTTTAAAAGAAATTTTCCCGGATGAAGAGTCTATTTTTTCAAAAGAAGGAATCGCTTACATCCCGCCGTTCCTGCGGGAAACGGAAACGATTTTGCAAAATGCGATAGATGGGCAACTACCCATACCCTTAGAGACAACAGATGTGAAAGCGGTGATTCATAGCCATAGCAAATGGAGTGACGGAATGAATTCTATTGAAGAAATGGCTGTAGCAGCAAAAGAAAAAGGCTATGAATACCTGGTCATCAGCGATCATTCCAAATCTGCTTTTTATGCCAATGGCCTTGATGAAAAAAGAATAATGGCACAGCATGAAGAAATAGATGCACTTAATAAAAAATTTTTCCCATTTAAAATTTTCAAAAGTATAGAATCGGATATCCTCAATGATGGGAGGCTCGATTATCCTGATCATGTTTTACAAACTTTTGATCTTGTAATTGCCTCCGTTCATTCCAATTTAAAAATGACGGAAGAAAAAGCAATGGCACGTTTGTTGGCAGCCATTGAAAACCCATATACAACTATTCTCGGCCACATGACGGGAAGGTTATTGCTTTCCAGGCAAGGCTATCCGGTGAACCATGAAATATTTATTGAGGCATGTGCGAAACACCAGGTTGTAGTAGAACTCAATGCACATCCTAAAAGATTGGATATTGACTGGGAATGGCTGCCATATTGCCTTCAGCAAAATGTACTTATAAGTATTGATCCCGATGCGCATAGTATTACTGGCTTTGACGATATCCGCTATGGTGTATTGGCTGCACAGAAAGGTGGCCTCACCAAAGATCAAAACCTGAGTAGTTTTTCTTTGGCATCTTTTGAATTATTTTTAAAAGCACAACAAGCAAAAAGAAAGTGTTAAACAGAAAGAGGCAAAGACACAAAAAATGTAGTGCCTTTATTTTCTTCTGTTTGAAACCATATTTTCCCTCCAGCATTTTCTACGATGCCTTTACATATTGCAAGGCCAAGCCCCGTTCCGGAAGATTTCGTTGTAAAATTGGGTGTAAATATTTTAGGTTGCATGCCCTGGCTGATGCCTGCACCTTTATCTTCAATTGCCACCAAAGCTTCTCCTGCTGCACATTCCAGGGAAATAAAAATTTCTATCATGGCATTAGATGAAGACGCTTCAATGGCATTTTTAATGAGGTTGGTAAATAAGCGGTTCATTTGCGTTTTATCTTCATTCAAAATACATTGTTCATCTTTTGTGTTGAAATGTATTTCCACATTTTCTTTTGACTGGAACAAAAGAGAAAGAGAAGAGAGCATCTCAGTCAAATTAAATTGTTCTTTACGAGCCGCTGCAATATTTGCAAACTGTGAAAAATCACCGGCTATTTGTGCGAGCTGATCTATTTGTTCTACAAGGGTAGCAGCGACTTGCCTGGAAAGGTCTTTCACATTCGGGTCATTTTTATCAATGGCTCTTTGCAGGTATTGAATGCTTAGCTTCATGGGTGTAAGCGGATTTTTTATTTCGTGTGCCACTTGCCTTGCCATTTCACGCCAGGCGCCTTCCCGTTCACTGCGGCCGAGTGCCATTGCACTTTCTTCCAGTTTCAAAAGCATTTTATTGTACTCTTTTACCAGTAAACCAAGTTCATCATTTCTTTTCCAGGATATTTCTTCATTTACTTTTCCGAGGCTTATTTCCCTCATTTTATTTCCGATCAACAAAAATGATGAAGTAATTCTTCTTGTTATAAATAATGCAATGGTTCCGGCTAAAATAAATATGAGTGCATTTAAATTAATCAATGTAATGAGGAAGTTGGATATTTCCTGTTTGAGTTCATTTTGAGAATTGAGATAAGGTACATTTAAGTAAGCAATGGTAACACCTTTCTCATCTTTAACAGGTTGATAAATACTTAAAAAAGAAAAACCAGCTGCTTTTTCATTTTCAATTACTTTGATCAGGTAGTTATAATGCATTTGAAAATAGGCATCGGGGTTCATCTTATCGCTCAACACCTGTTTATTAAAAATGTAAGGTTGGGAGCTTGCTTTCAGGTTGCCATTGACATCATAAAAATTCACATCGGTATTTTGCACTTCAGCTATTTCAACAATTTTTCTTTCGAGGTCGCCACTGATGCCGATACTGCTGATGTTGAGGTTATTGTCAAAGACGAGTTCACTTTTTATCACTGCTTCAATTTGATTAACCATGATATTGGAAATATTGGTGAGCTTATCGCGGTTGTTTTTATCAAACCGGTATATGAAAAATGAAATTGTTGCCACACCAATAATGATAAAGGAAAAAATACTTACACTGAGAATGATGGTTTGAATTTGTGCGCGGATATTGAAATTAAAAACTTGCTTCAGGTATTTCCATTTAAACCTTGCTTTAAAAAAAATACTTCCGTAATGAAATACAACTACAATAAGAATAAACAAGCAAAACAAGTAAGCAAAAAGGGTAAGTGATTCCAAAAACCAATTATCATTTTTTACAACAATAATGGTCTTTTGATTATTGGGGTAATACCATAATTCATTGAAACCATTCATTTTTTTTGAAGCAAATTCGGTTTGCCCATATTGTGCAAGTGGCAAGGTATCAGAAAAGGTATAATCTTCGGAACTGCTTACAAGATGGCCTTTATTATAAATGGCATAGGAATAACCGGATGGAAGAATGGAAGACTGATCATCAGATTCTTTGAATAATTCCGGCACCAATGCCTGGTTTTTGATTGTTTTTGGATCAACAATTACAAAAATACTTCCCTGTAAAGTATCCCTTTTATCAAATACATTTTTCTGATAAATATAGCCGAAGTGATCGGAACTGTTTTCATAATAATATAACCCTGGAATATTGGATGGACGGCCCTGCGAAGTAATGATGGCCATGATTACATCATAACTTGTATTGTCCTGGTTGAAAAGTGGCTGATGAGAGCCATCATACGTATATATCCGGGTTTCATATTTATTCAGATAGCCCGAGAAATTATTGTTGATAATACTGTCTTTCAAAAATTTGCTTTCCTCATTTTCTTTAAAACGATAAAAGTTGCCTGCAAAAAAACTGTTGGAAAAACCTGTGATGGCAGTCTTTAAGAGAAACTCTTCACCGGTATCCGATTGCATGGCCAATTTATAGGCATAATTTTTTTGATGTGCATTTTCAATCTGCCGGTTTTGATAAGTTACTAAAATTGTAACCGGGACAATAAAAAATATAGACCAGAAAATAAAAAATACGGAACGGAATAATGAGACTGTATAATCTGTCTTACGGAAATATAAAATGAGGAGGTACAGCAACAACCACAATAATGTAATAAAATAAACAAACAGGTTTTCGCTGCCAATATTGAAAGAAAGAAATACAAGGGCAGAAACTGCGGTGATTACCATTCGCCAAAAAAATGAAATGCCTCCCGCAATTTTTAGTTGTTCCAGCATATTCATCAGGTAATAAAAACTAAGAACAAGGAAACAAATGATGATAAGCGTGATGACCGTATAAACATTGATGGAAAAAAAATCAGTTACATTAAATGGAATTGTAGAATCTTTTACAAGGCTACTGATCAGGCTTACGAAATAAAAAGTGATAAATGGAATAATCAGCATTGTAAAGACAGATGCATATTTTAAAAAACTATTTTTATGTGTGCGATGAAATTCAGTATTGAATGTAAAATTAAACCGTATGAAAGTGAGCAACCAAAAAAGGATTACTGCATTAATGAGTAAGTCACCCAATGATGGGTGCAATGTACTGGAGGCATAAATCAATGGGTCGAAAAGTGGGATGCTTCTAAAAATGGACGGGATTGTAAAGAAATATGTAAGTGCCCTGCAAATGAAAATAGTAATGGCCAAAATAGAAAACCCTTTTAAAAATCCATGAGCCTGTGCAATGCCGGTTGCAATAAAATTCAGAAAAATCATTAAACAG
>CAYXHX010000076.1:5140-6152 GCA_964464835.1 uncultured Chitinophagaceae bacterium
CTGCAAGCCGCAACAGTAAAGGTAAAGTGCCGATTGAGCCAGCGTGAGAATCAAATTTTTTAATAATTTTAAAGAGCGTTTTACCATCTGCATTTATAACAGGTGTTCCCATTGACAGGCTTGTAGTATCATACGTGTTCCCTAATTTTGGCAGCGTTGCAAAATGGGTTTGTAAATATTCATTCTCTATAAAGTAGTGCCATTGTACCGGGATGAGCCCGGCTATAATAAAGGTGTTATTATTTTTGTGCAAAGATTTTTTAAGAAATTCAAAATAGCCATTTTGATTATTGACCATATACTTTCCATCCGGTTTGTTGAGGTCTTCCATATTTACAGCCATAGCATTGGTATTCCAATACAATTGCAATGGATTTCCTACATCATTCAATTGATAAATAAAAATGCCCATGCCATCATCAATCAAATCCAACTTAATTGTATTGGCATCATCGGACAAAAGGCCATTTATTGAAGCAGTATCATTTAGTATTTGAGCAAAATTATTTTCTTTAGAAATAATATCCTGTGCTATTAAACGGCTTACGCTTTGCGGGTTCGAACTATAGGAAAAGTAATTGGTGAAGAGAAAGGAAATTGTATATAACCACGCAGCTGCAATTAACAGGTAGCCATGCCGGTAAAATATTTTTTTGAAAGTTGTGATCAACGCGACATGTTTTTAATTGTATTCCACATAGCATCCATTTCTACCAATGAAAGTGCATGAAGAGAAGTGTTTTTTTCAGCAGCCATTTTTTCCATTGACTGGAAACGATCAATGAATTTCCGGTTTATCTTTTCCAATGCATTTTCCGGATCAATATGCAAAAATCGCGCATAATTTATAAGGCTGAAAAGTACATCTCCAAATTCTTCTTCGATGGCCTGCGGGTTTTGTTGTACAATGGCTTCTTTCAATTCATCCATTTCTTCTTCTACTTTTTCAAAAACATCTTCCGCTTTTTTCCATTCAAAACCCGTTTGTTTTGCTTTATCCTGTATACGTAAA
>CAYXHX010000076.1:6162-9611 GCA_964464835.1 uncultured Chitinophagaceae bacterium
CGGTAACCCAATAGGGACGCCATCAAGCGCAGATGATTTCCCGGCATTGCGTTTTAATTTTTCCCAATTTTTTTTCACATCCTCTTCATTTTCCACAACTACATTTCCATAAATATGCGGGTGGCGATGAATTAATTTTTCGCAAATATTTTGCAGGACATCCTGGAGTGTAAATGCATTTTTTTCAGCGCCTATTTTTGCATAAAATACAATATGAAGCAATAAATCCCCGAGTTCTTCTTTGATATTATTCCAATCTTCGCGTGTAATGGCATCTGCCAATTCATACATTTCTTCTATGGTGAGTGAACGCAATGAAGCTATTGTTTGTTTCTTATCCCAGGGGCATTTTTCCCTGAGTTCATCCATGATTTTTACAAGCTGCAAAAATGATTTACCGGTTTCTTCCATTTTTTAAAAAGTAAATATTAGTGAATTAAATCCATTATTCATAAAAATAGTTAAACCTAAAACATTCTTATTGATGTGGATGAAAGTTCATACATTTCATTGCACAGAAAAAAAATGTGATAAGTAACTTTAATTTTTAACTAAAATTACATTACAATAAATAATTTGCAATATATACTTTGCAGGCGGATTGCCTTTTTTTGCACAATTGGTATTTAAAAAATGTAGAAATATGAAATTAGCTTTTTTCGTTTTTTTGATTTTGTTGGCTCCTGTATTTGCAGCATGTCAGTTTTATTATACGGATATCATCATTACAAAGCAAACCAACGATCAATATTCATTACTGAGAAGAAATAATATCCACCTGGTTTCAGCTAAAAGTTTTGAAGCCGATCAAACGCTTTCCCCGGATTTCAAATTGGAACAGGAAATATCCAAAGATGGTAAAACTATTGTAACGAGCTCCTCATCCTTAAATACAGGAAATACAATTTCTACAGCATATTATGACAATAATCATTTGCTAAAAACAATGGATAGCAGTGAGAATATTGTTAGTATCACTCAATTTGAATATGATGAAGAATATAGCCTCGTACGCATTTCTTCTGCGACCACAGATCATTTTATGAATAGTAAATCAATAGAAACACATGAGTGGGTTTATGAAAATAACAGGCCGGTGAAAATGCTGTTGATAAAAAATGGTATTGATACCACACAGGTTGATTTTGAATATGAAAATGAAGAAATTGCTTCAGAAACCTGGTACAAAGGTGGGCGTGCCATTGAAAAATATTTTTATTATTATAATAATTCGGGCATGATTACGGATATTGTCCGTTATAATACGAAAGCACAACGCATGTTGCCTGACTTCACCTTTGACTATGATGCACAAAACAGGGTGATCACATTTACACAAGTGCGTAGCAGTGCATCCAATTATTTTACCTGGGACTATGAATATTTGCCCAATGGCCTAAAGAGCACGGAAACCTGTTTTGATAAACAGAAATTACCTGTAGGAAAAATAGTTTTTAATTACCAAACTTTTTAATAATGAAATTTTTAAAAACAACAGGGCAAAAAGATAAGGCTGATATTTCCGTACACTTATTCAATGGGGCAATGTCCATGGCGGGTGTAAGTGTTACAGTGATTGCACTTTTCCGCGTATTGAATGTGAGCGCCTATACCAAAGCAGATGAGATATTATCATTTGATTTATTCATTTTACTCATTGCTGCATTTTTTGCATATTCATCATTGCGGCAGGGCCGTAATAAAAAACTGGACTTGATTGCAGACATTTTATTTTTCATGGGCATGTGTATCATGATGATTGTAGCTATTATTATTGTATATACTTCTTATTGATAGGAAAAATTATTTTGCCTGGAACCATACTGCGCTATCATCATTGGGATTGGCGTGATAATTTACAAAAAGTTCTTCACCCTTTTTAATTGCTCTTGTCGTTTTGATATACATAAGCTCCGTTTCAAAATCCATTTCATATATACAGTTTGCAGGCGCATGGTGATTGTATAAAGATACATACCCGAGTGCAATACAGGCTTTACTATGGTCTTTTCCCCATTCAAAAATATAATCAGATAAACGCGTTTTTTCTACCATTTTCCTGTCTTTCCTGTTCAGGGGAATCACGGGTGATATTTCAATTATTTTATGCGCTGCAATATTTTTTGTGGTGAATACACCACGGCCTTTCTTACCGGAAGGTGCAATACATAATGTAGGTAAAATCATAAAGAAGAAATGATATTCAATTGAAGGTACATCCAATACATCAATTTTTTTTTAAAATTCAAAGAAAAAAAATAATACACTCATTCATCTGCTTCCTAAATTTGCCGCATGTTACAGGAAGAGGAACCTATTGCCATTCATGAACAGTTCGATAAACTGTTACAGGAAAATAATCCTGCATCCATACGTGATTTCCTGAATGACCAGAATATCAGTGACGTAGTGGAACTGGTAGATGAATACCCTGAATACAATACAGCCATTATGTCCAATATGGCTATACACCGCGCTGTGAGTGTATTTAAAAACCTCGATATTTCAGATCAACGACGCTTGGTAAAAGAATTGCATCCTTTTAAAACGGCAGAATTATTGAATGAATTATCCCCTGATGACCGGACGGATTTTTTTGAAGAATTACCGAAGGAAGCATTAAGGGGATTGATAAAATTACTAAATCCTGAAGAACGCAAGATCACCCTTTCACTGCTTGGTTACCCCGAAGATAGTGTGGGCAGGTTGATGACACCCGATTATGTATATGTGCATGCATATAATACGGTAGCGTATGTATTGGATGTAATTCGAAAAGTAGCGAAGAATAGTGAAACCATTGATGTGATTTATGTGATCAATGAGAAAGGGGAATTGATGGATGATATTAGGATAAGAGATATCATACTTGCATCGCCGGATAAAAGAGTAGAGGAATTAATTGATGGCCGTGTAGTGGCATTGAATGTGCATGATGACCAGGAATATGCCAACCAGGTTTTCCAAATGAATAACCGGGTGGCTCTGCCTGTTACGGATGATAATAATATTTTATTGGGTATTGTTACGATAGATGATATGTTGTGGGTGGCGAATGAAGAGTTCAGCGAAGACATGCAAAAGATGGGAGGTACCGAAGCCTTGGATGAGCCATATCTTGATACGCCATTTTTTAGCCTCATAAAAAAGAGAGTGGGATGGTTAATAATATTGTTTATCGGGGAATTGTTTACTGCAACTGCCATGTCATATTTCAGTGATGAACTTACTAAAACTGTGGTACTTTCATTGTTTGTCCCTCTTATAATGAGTAGTGGAGGCAATAGTGGTTCACAAGCTTCCACATTAATTATACAGGCAATGGCTGTGGGCGATGTAAAGTTGAGTGACTGGTGGCGTGTTATTCACCGGGAAATTTATAGTGGTTTAGTTTTGGGCGGCATACTCGGGTTAATTGGTTTTATAAGGATAGTGATTTGGCATTTCGC
>CAYXHX010000077.1:0-6088 GCA_964464835.1 uncultured Chitinophagaceae bacterium
AAGGCTTACCCGTAAGAGGACAGCGTACACGCACCAATAGCCGTACCCGTAAAGGGAAGCGTAAAACAGTTGCGGGCAAGAAAAAAGCGCCGAAGAAATAAATGATTACCTGGCATTCATTTATGTTTGCCGGGTTTTTATATAAATCCGGGTTTTATGGATCGTTTTAAAAATGAAAGCAGGAGTAAAACCAGGTAACCTTAAAAGGGTTTAATAAATTTCAGATTACCTAAAAAAAACAAATGGCTAAAGAACAAAAAGGCGGACAAAAAGCTGCTTCCAAAAAAAGAGTTGTAAAAGTGGATCCTTATGGGGAAGCGCATATTAATGCTACATTTAATAACATCATTGTTTCTCTCACCAACAAACAGGGGCAGGTTATTTCATGGTCATCCGCAGGAAAAATGAAGTTTCGCGGATCCAAGAAAAACACACCTTATGCCGCTCAAACTGCAGCACAGGATGCTGCAAAAATTGCAATGGATGCGGGTTTAAAAAAAGTAGATGTGTATGTTAAAGGCCCGGGCTCTGGCCGGGAAGGAGCAATCCGGTCCTTGTCACAGTCAGGCATTGAAATAGCCATGATCAAAGACGTTACACCAATGCCACACAATGGTTGTAGGCCACCAAAAAAGAGAAGAGTTTAATTTTTCAATAATTTTAAATCAGCAAGGAAATTCTTAAACAAGGGTAAGCTATTCATTTTTGATTTTTACCGATAGCTTACCGACAATAAAAAATCAAAAAAAAACATGGCACGTTACACAGGACCTAAAACAAAAATTTCACGCATTTTCGGTGAACCCATCCTGGGAAATGGGAAATGGCTGACAAAAAACAGCAACCCCCCAGGCATGCATGGCGCTACACGTAAAAGAAAAACTCTTGGTGAATATGCGCTCCAATTAAAAGAAAAGCAAAAAGCTAAATATACCTATGGTGTTTTAGAAAAACAATTTCACAACACATTCGATAAAGCTGCAAGGCTGAAAGGCGTAACAGGCGAAAACCTGATCCGCTTACTGGAAGCCCGCCTCGATAATACAGTGTACCGCCTTGGTATTGCTCCTTCAAGGCCCGCAGCGCGGCAGCTCGTTAGCCATAAACATATTATGGTAAATGGGGAAGTGGTGAATATCCCATCTTTTCAATTGAAGCCCGGAGACAGTATCAGTTTCAAAGATAAAAGCGGAAACAATGCTTCCCTTACAAGTTTCATCAGGGGCAAAAACAATAAGTTTACCTGGCTTGACTGGAATGACAATGAAAAGAAAGGCACATTTGTAACATATCCCGATAGGGAAAATGTCCCTGAAAATATCCGCGAACAATTAATCGTGGAATTGTATTCTAAATAATTGAAAGAAATCATTTTCGAAAATTCCCGGTAAAAATCCGGCAAAAAAATTAAAAACAGCTATATGTCAATATTGAACTTTCAAAAACCTGATAAAATTGTTTTACAAAAAGTAACTGATTTTGAAGGACAGTTTGAATTCCGCCCATTAGAACAAGGATTTGGTTTAACTATCGGAAATGCACTGAGAAGGGTTTTACTCAGCAGCCTTGAAGGATATGCTATAATTGGTATAAAAATAGAAGGCATTGACCATGAATTTGCCACTATTAAAGGCGTTACCGAAGATGTAACCGAAATGATCCTTAATTTAAAACAAGTTCGTTTTAAGAAAATAACCGACCAGGATATCAATACTGAAAAAATTACCCTGAATATCCATACCAATCAATTGATTTGCACTTTGGATACAACCGCCAGCATGCTTATTGAAATTACTATTGGTAAAGGCCGCGGATATGTACCATCAGAAGAAAATAAAATCAAAGATGCACCTTTTGGATATATTCCAATTGACTCTATTCATACGCCTATCAAAAATGTAAAATACGCAATTGAAAATTATCGCGTAGAGCAAAAAACAGACTTTGAAAAATTGATTCTTGATGTGGCAACAGATGGCACCATCAACCCCGAAGAAGCAGTAAAACAAGCTTCACGCATTTTGATACAACACCTCATGATCATTACAGATGAGAATATCACTTTTGATAATAAGGAAGATAAAAAAGAAGATGTTGTAGATGAACAGGTTTTACAATTACGCAAAATTTTAAAAACGCCACTCGAAGATTTAGACCTTTCTGTTCGGGCATTTAATTGTTTGAAAGCAGCAAAAATTAATTCATTGAGTGAATTGGTTCAGTATGAACAGGAAGACCTGATGAAATTCCGGAATTTCGGCCAGAAATCTTTAAGCGAAATCGAACAAGTACTTGGAGAAAGAGGTTTGCATTTTGGAATGGACCTTCCAAAACTTGGATTAACAGATTTAGATTTATAAAATAATTACAACCACAATTTTTTCAAAAACCCTGCAATTCCTGACACGGTGCAGGGTATAAAAACAACGTCATGAGACACGGAGATAAAAACAAAAACCTCGGAAGAAAAAAAGCACACAGAGATGCACTTCTCAGTAACCTTGCAAGCCAGTTGATTGTACACAAACGTATTACTACAACATTGGCCAAAGCAAAAGTTTTACGTACGTATGTAGAACCTTTGATTACAAAAACAAAAAAAGCAGAAAACGCCCAGGACATCATGCATCAGCATAGAGTTGTTTTCAGTTATTTACAAGATAAAACTGCTGTGAAAGAATTATTCACTGTGGTGGGCCCTAAAATCGCAAGCCGCCCGGGTGGATATACACGTATTATAAAATTAGGAATCCGTGTAGGTGATAATGCCGAAAAAGCCATGATTGAATTGGTGGACTTTAATGATGTTTATACAAAAGGCACATCCAAAGTGGAAGAAGGTAAAAAAACAAGGCGTAGCAGAAGCAGCGCTAAAAAAGCAACTCCTGCTAAAGAAACTGTACCCGTTCAGGAGCCTTCTGCAAAAGAAGAAAAACCTGAAGTTGACGACCTCAAAAAAATTGAAGGTATCGGCCCCAAAGTAGCAGAGGCATTACATGCTGCCGGTATAGATACATTTGAAAAAATGGCTGCTTCTACCCCAGAAGCTTTGAAAGAAATCTTAGATGCGGCAGAAGGTAATTTTAATGCACAGGACCCATCAAGCTGGCCTGAACAAGCGGCGCTTGCAGCAAAAGGGAATTGGGATGAATTGAAAACGTTGCAGGATCAATTAATTGGAGGGAAAGAAGCTCAATAATTTTTTTTAAAAATACAATTGAAAAACCCGGTTTGTTCCGGGTTTTTTGTTTTAAAATCTAAACGCTTTTGCCAACCTGTCATAAAACAGTAAACTGGTATTTTTTTTGCAAAAATGAATACGCTAAACTCAAAAAATTTATATTATGGCTAAAGGACAAATCAAAGTACAAACAGAGAATATTTTTCCCATTATAAAAAAATTCCTGTACAGTGATCATGAAATATTTGTGCGCGAGCTCGTAAGCAATGCAGTAGATGCCACACAAAAAATTAAAACGCTTTCTTCTATCGGTGAAGCTACCGGTGAATTGGGTGATTTGCGCATAGATGTGATTTTGAATCCAACTGCTAAAACGCTTACTATATCTGATCGCGGCGTGGGTATGACAAAAGAAGAAGTAGATAAATATATCAACCAGGTCGCATTCAGTGGCGCAGAGGAATTTTTGGATAAATTTAAAGATGCCAGCATTATCGGCCATTTCGGCCTTGGGTTTTACAGTGCATTTATGGTAAGTGATGAAGTGGAAATTTTTACAAAGAGTTTTAAAGATGAACCTGCAGTACATTGGATTTGCGACGGCAGCCCGGAATTTGAGTTGGAGGAAACGGAAAAAGCGGAACGAGGAACATCTATCGTTTTACACATCAATGAAGAAAGCAAAGAATTTTTGGAACCATACAGGATCGAAAGCATTTTGAAAAAATTCTGCCGGTTTTTGCCTGTTCCAATTTATTTTAAAAATACAGATGAAAAAGTTGAGGAAATAAAAGAAGGAAAAACAGAAGAAACAAAAGAAGCAGTAGAAGAAAAACCCATCAACAATACCAATCCATTATGGGTGCAAAAACCTTCTTCACTTACAGATAAGGATTACCAGGATTTTTATAAAGAACTATATCCTTTTAGTGAAACCCCTTTATTCTGGATACACTTGAATGTTGATTATCCATTTAACCTCACAGGTATTTTGTATTTTCCAAAAATTAAACAGAGTTTTGAAATCCAAAAAGATAAAATACAACTATACAGCAACCAGGTATTTGTAACAGATGAAGTAAAAGATATTGTACCGGAATTTTTAATGCTGATGCATGGCGTTATTGACAGCCCGGACATTCCATTAAATGTAAGCCGCAGTTACCTGCAAGGCGATCCGAATGTGAAAAAAATAAATGCACACATCACGAAAAAAGTTGCAGATAAATTGGAAGAGATTTTCAACAACGACCGGAAATCTTTCGAAACAAAATGGGAAAGCCTTGGCTTATTTGTAAAATACGGGATGATGACAGAAGATAAATTCCTGGAAAAAGCTGTCAATTTTTTCATCATGGAATCTACCGAAAAACCGGAAAGCCATTTTTATACCTTGGATGAATATAAAAAAGCAACAGAAGCATTACAAAAAAATAAAGAAGGTAAACACATCATTATTTATGCAACCAATCCAACACAACAGGATGCATACATACAGGGATGTGAAAAACTCGGTTACAAAGTAGTGCAGATGGAAACTCTTGTAGACACTGCATTTATCAATGCTATGGAAATGAAATGGAATGACGTTCATTTCGTTCGCGTAGATGCAGATATTCCTGAAAATCTTGTAGATAAAAACGAACAGGCTGAAAGCGTTTTATCTAAAGAAGATGCAGAGAAATTGAAAACCTTATTCACATTTGAAATGCAAGGATTGCATGTACAAACAGAAATCAAAGGCTTGAATGAACATACGCCTCCTGTAATTGCAACAAGGCCTGAATTTACCCGCCGGATGAAAGATATGGCAGCAATGAATGGCAATGGCATGTCTGCTTTTTATGCTCAAATGCCGGATGAAGTTTCATTAACGGTGAATGGCAACCATCCCGTGTATTCAAAAATTTTAAAAGAAGAAAATAAAGAAACACAGGAAAAGCAAGTACGGAATTTAGCAGACCTCGCATTGCTTTCACAAGGGCTTTTGAAAGGAAATGAGCTTACAGCATTTATTAATCGTAGTGTGGAATTGATGGAGAATAAAAGCAATCTTATATTGTCAGAATAATGAAATCTTTTTCGACGTAAAAAAACCAGGTTTGCAAAGCCTGGTTTTTTTATGGAAATATTTCTTTTAAATTATTTATACAACAGGAGCTGCATCGAGTATCTCCTTTGAAACACCGGATTCGAATTTTTCAAAATTCTTCCTGAAATGTGTGGCCAGTTCATGCGCTTTTTTATCGTATTCACTTTTATCAGACCATGTATTTCTTGGATTCAATAATTCTGAAGGCACACCGGGACAGGAAGCAGGCATTTGCATTTGAAAAATGGGGTGCGCTTCGTAAGAAACATTATCCAATTCTCCATTCAATACTGCCGTAATCATGGCACGTGTATAATCGAGTTTCATTCGTTTGCCAACACCATATCCACCACCGCTCCAACCGGTGTTTACCATCCACACATGTACATGATGTTCTTTCATTTTTTTACCCAGCATTTCAGCATAAAAACCAGGATGCAGTGGTAAAAATGGCGCGCCAAAACACGCACTGAATGTAGCTTTCGGCTCAGTAACACCTGCTTCAGTCCCGGCAACTTTTGCTGTGTAGCCACTAATAAACTGGTACATAGCCTGGCCTGCCGACAACCTGCTTACAGGTGGCAATACACCATAGGCATCACAAGTAAGCAGGAAAATATTTTTGGGCAATTTTCCAATACTTGGTTCCAGGGCATTGCTGATAAAAGTGAGTGGATAACTTACACGCGTATTTTCCGTGATGGATTTATTGGAAAAATCTATTTCATTGGTGCCTTCATAAAAAACAATATTTTCAAGTAATGCACCCGGGCGGATTGCCCTGTATATTTCAGGCTCTTTTTCTTCGCTCAGGT
>CAYXHX010000077.1:6098-9550 GCA_964464835.1 uncultured Chitinophagaceae bacterium
CAAAATTAAAAACCGAATCATCTGTCCATCCATGTTCGTCATCTCCTATTAATTTCCTCGAAGGGTCGGCGCTTAATGTGGTTTTACCTGTTCCGCTAAGGCCGAAGAAAATGGCCACATCGCCTTCATCTCCCATATTGGCGCTGCAATGCATACTTAAAACATTCTTATCATAAGGCAGTATATAATTGAGGATGGAGAATATTCCTTTTTTCATTTCCCCGGTATAACCGCTTCCGCCTATCAGAACCATTTTATGAGTAAATGAAACGATTGCAAAATTTCCCTGCCGTGTTCCATCTATAGCAGGGTCGGCAAGAAAACCGGGCGCTTGAATGATTGTCCAATCGGGTTGAAAATTTTCAAGGCTTGATTGTTCCGGCCTTAAAAACATATTATAGGCAAATAAGTTACTCCATGGATTTTCGTTGATCACGCGGATATTCATGCGATATTTTTCATCAGCACATGCTGCACAATCACGCACCCATACTTCATCCTGTTTATTTAAATAGTCGAGTAGTTTGGATTTGAGCTGGTAAAAATATTTCTCATCAATCGGTGTATTAATATTATTCCAGTTTACAGATTTTTCTGTGATGGCATCTTTTACTATAAACTTATCCTGGGGGCTGCGGCCGGTAAATTTTCCCGTATGAATACAAAGGGCACCGGTATTGTTCAATGTACCTTGCCCCCTTTCAACTGCTTGCTGTGTAAGCGTTTCAGGCGTTTCCTGGTAAAATACATTGTCATTTGTCAATCCTAAATCAATAAGCTGTTTGGAAGGAATCTTCTGTGATGATGGCATAATCTTTCTTTTTTGTGGAATTGCAAAGATATTTCAAAGCATTTAAATACATACTAACAAACAATAGTTTTTTCAATCCTTGAAAATTGATATAAAAATTCCAGGACTGATTTACACTTTTCCGAAAATACTGAATGAAGTAGGAATAAATTTTACGGTCTTACTTTTCTAAAGGCCGAGGTAAACAAGTAGTTTTTTCCTTGATAACATAGAATTTTTTATTTTCAAAATGGCTTTATCTTTGATTTGTCTAACCCGCTCATTTGATAATTTCCGCTTGCGGCTTATTTCACTAATACTAATGGAGTCTTCCATTCCCAAACCAAAAAAATCTGAAACAATTTCTTTTTGCCTTGTAGTGAGCATACTCAAAATATGTTGAATATCTTTTTTCAATGATTCTGTATATGTAAGGTCGTTATCTGAACTTATACAATTCTTATCCTCCAGCAGATCATATAAATTATTTTCATCTTCATTGCGCAGTGGCGCATCCAGACTTACCTGTCGGATGGTGACCTGTAATGCAGATAATATTTCATCTTCATTCAATTTAAGGCTCGATGCTATTTCAAGCACTGTTGGCTCACGTTCATATTTTTGCATTAGTTTATCAATGCCTTCATTAATTTGGCTATTTTGTGTAATCTTATTGGTAGGATAGCGTATAAGCCGGCTTTGTTCAGCTATTGCCTGCATAATTGATTGACGGATCCACCAGACTGCATAAGAAATAAATTTAAAACCTTTGGTACTGTCAAATCTTTTAGCTGCTTTAATCAAGCCCATATTTCCTTCATTGATCAGGTCCGACAAACTAAGGCCGTGTTTCTCATACTGTTTTGCAACTGAAATTACAAACCGAAGGTTCGCATTAACTAATTGCTGTAATGCGTTTTCATCACCTGTTTTAATTCGCTTTGCAAGTATTATCTCTTCCTGCGGCTGAAGTAATTTATACTTTGTCACTTCAGATAAATATTTTGCTAAACTGGTACACTCGCGACTGGTAATGGACTTGCTGATGAGTAATTTTCGCATTCCCATGTGTTTTCATTTTATTAGTTTAAAAATTCTATACAGGTTTTTCATAGAATTTTAAACGATGGGCGGAAATGCTAAGGAAATGCAAAATAATATTTTTTTTAATATCATCAAAAAAAAATTTAAGCCATTTTCGATCAGTTTTCAAACCTGTTTTTGGAAATAAAAAAAAGAAATGAAATATTATTTTGATGGTAATTATTATTTAATACTTTGCAGCCTCAAGATGATGAAAAAATGAAGAACATGGCCAAGAAACAATTATTTACTTTGGAATACCCGGTGCGCTGCTCGCCTGCTATATTATACGAATTCCTTTCCACCCCGGCAGGCCTGCAAGAATGGTTTGCAGATACGGTAGATGAGCGGGATAGTATTTTTAGTTTTATTTGGGATGGTTCTACTGAAAAAGCAGAAGTTGTAGGTAAAGAGCAGGATAAATTTATCCGTTTTCGCTGGCTCGAATCACCCAAAGAAGAATACCTCGAATTTAGGATTGACAGCAGTGAAGTGGCCAATCAAACTATTTTGGTAGTGAATGATTTTGCTGAAAAAGCAGATATTAAAGACCAATCCAGGCTTTGGAATTCTCAATTCAAAGATTTATTTCATCGCCTCGGTAGTTAATCCCGGAGCATTTTCAAAATCTCTTCAAAATTTTCTTTAAAAAATAATGGAATCATTTGCCAATCTGAAAGGCTTATTTTCTTTGCTATTTTAAAAAAAGGTTTTTCCAGGTTCAGAAGAAATTGCGGGTCATTCCGATCACATTCCATTAATAATTGATAATGATTTTTTTCAAATGAATGCACCCACTCATTTTCAGACATACTGATAAGCCATTCATTGCTCTGTTTTGTTTGCAGGATTTTGTGTACAAAAGCAGTTTGATATGTCCCTTTGAGATGCAGGGTAATGCTGCAAAAATTTCCCCACCAAAACAAACTTCGAACTGCAAAAATATTTTTCTGAAAAAATATGGCCGGAAAATCGAGCATTACATAAGGAAGGCCTTCATGATTTTCTCCGCGTGAAATTTTTTGAAAATCAAGAGAAACGGGAATGGCTAAATTTTTCAGTTCCCTTTCAATTTCCTTCCTGTATTCAATACTTAATTCTCCAAAAAAAAATTTGATCTTTTCAATAATTGCATTTTTCAATAATAGGATTTCTTTATTTCCTGCCAATTCCAATTCCGCAACTGAAAGTTTTATATTTGCCATAATTATTGTTTCAAATTAAAGGATAGCCCTCATTGATTAAAAAACTTGATATACTTGTATTGCGTTCCTTTATTGGGCCATTCCTGGCTACTTTTCTCATTTCCTTATTCGTTTTAATCCTGCAATTTTTCTGGTTGTACATTGATGACCTTGTTGGCAAAGGGCTTGACCTTGGCACTTTGGCATACCTCACTTCATTGGTAGCTGTAACATGGGTTCCGCTTGCATTGCCATTGGCACTTTTACTGTCGTCCATTATGGCATTCGGCAAATTGGGTGAAACCTTTGAATTGGTAGCCATTAAATCTGCAGGAGTTCCATTGATCCGTTTTATGCGGCCTGTATTTATAGTAACAATCATCTTAAGTATCGTT
>CAYXHX010000078.1:0-9547 GCA_964464835.1 uncultured Chitinophagaceae bacterium
TATTACATTCAACAAGAAGACCAACGTGCAAACAGGCCTGCTATAGGGAAAATCTACCAGGCATATTCAGAACGATGTTTTAATAATGGGGCTATGGATTTTGATGACTTGTTATTCAAGATGCATGAATTGCTGCGCGACTTCCCGGATATGCGCCATAAATACCAACACAAATTTAAATTCATTTTAATAGATGAATTTCAGGATACAAACCCGGTTCAATATGAAATCGCTAAATTACTTGCTGCCGTACATGAAAATATTTGCGTGGTGGGCGATGATGCGCAAAGCATCTATAGTTTCCGCGGAGCAACTATTGAAAATATCCTACAGTTTCAAAAAGATTATGATGATGTAAAACTTGTAAAGCTTGAACAAAATTATCGAAGCAGTAAAAGCATTATTGAAGTGGCCAATGAAATCATTAAAAATAATAAAGGCCAGATTCCTAAAAATCTTTGGACGGAGAATATCGAAGGGGATAACATTAAATTGGTTCGAACTATTACAGATAATGATGAAGGCCGATTCGTGGCAGATATTATAAAAGAACAAAGATTACGCAATCATTTCTTTAATAATGATTTTGCCATTTTATACAGGACCAATGCGCAAAGCCGTGCTTTTGAAGAAAACCTGCGCAAACTTGCCATTCCTTATAAAATCTATGGTGGCTTGAGTTTTTACCAGCGAAAAGAAATCAAAGATTTTATTTGTTATCTCCGGCTTACTGTGAATACAAAAGATGAAGAAGCTTTGAAAAGAGTCATCAATTATCCTGCGCGAGGTATTGGGAAAACTACTTTGGAAAAAGCGCTCGTACTTGCGCATGAACACAAAGTACCATTATTTGAAATCATTTCTCAATCACAAGTATATGGATTTAAAAGTGGTACTGCGGAAGCATTAAAAAATTTTGCTATAATGATCCGGTATTTTCAAACATTGCTTATGCAAAAAAATGCTTATGACGTAGCTGTACAAATCGGTAAGCACACTCAAATAACGAAAGAATTATTTAATGATAAAACTACTGAAGGGCTTGCACGATATGAAAATATTCAGGAATTGCTGAACTCTATTAAAGAATGGACGGAAACTCCGGATACAGAAGAAGGTGAAGTAATCAATAAAAGCCTGGGTGCATACCTGCAACAGATTACTTTACTTACCGATGCAGATACGGATAAAGAGGGTGATGCAGATACAGTAAAATTGATGACAGTACATGCTGCTAAAGGTTTGGAATTCCCCGTTGTGTTTATTGGCGGTGTGGAAGAAGGTTTATTTCCAAATGCCATGAGTATTAATACCCGTGAAGAATTGGAAGAAGAAAGGCGTTTATTTTATGTGGCCGTTACACGCGCCAAACAAAAACTATGGATCACGTATTCCAATTCACGTTACCGGTTTGGCAACCTTGTACAAAATGAACACAGCCGCTTTTTAGATGAATTGCCGGAAGCCTTCGTGGACAATAGTTATGCCGGTGGAGGCGCACGCCCACAGGGAGTTTCAAGTAATATGGGATCCGCTTTTCAACGCATGCACCGGGGTAGTTATAGTGAATACAATGACATTGCATCTTCAGAAAGAAAATACCAAAAGCCTTCTTATTTGCCACCCAAAAATATGCCTCAGCAGGTAAAAACGCATGTCGTTTCCAGCAATTTTGTGCCGGATGATACAAGTGGGCTTCAGGTGGGGCAGCGTGTAGAGCACCAAAAATTTGGTTATGGTACGGTTTTAAAAATGGAAAATATTGTACACAATCCTGCTGCGACTATTTCATTTGATATCAATGGAGAAAAAAGAATAATGCTCCATTATGCAAAACTGAGGATTGTGACAGAATGATATAAGTGACGGAATAAAAAGATTTTTATTTCATTGATGCAACAATTTTACCAAGGTCTTTATCCGGTTCTCCCGAATCCCCGTATTCCACCACGCGGCCTACTTCTTTTCCATTTTTCATAACAATAAAAGTGGGTACATTGGTGATATTGAAAACCTTTGCCATATCAAATAAAGCGCGGTGTTCATGATCCACGCCAATGAGTGTAATATTTTCCGGTGGAAAACCGGATATGTCTGTGAGTTTATAAAAGCCACCCAACAAATTGTGTGTATCCTCGCACCATGTACCGCCAAAAACGACCAATTGAAATTCGCTGGCATGTTGCCTGAAAGCTGCTACCGCAGCGGCATCCGGCGTTTTTAAATCATAATTTTTTTTAAACCAGGTGAATGTTTCATTATTTTCAATCAAGGGCCGGTTGATCATTCCAATAAGGATTTTTTCACCTCCTTCTGTTTTTACCTTGTATGAAGGAGTAACTTCTGTAACATTATTTTTCTGAACTGAGCAGGCATTCATCATCACACATATTCCGGCAAAAACAACGATTTTTTTTAACTGCATAAATTTTTTATAGATTTGAATATTGAAGAAAAGATTTATCCTGCATCCAGGTTTGCTTTTAATTCGAGCAGGAAATATTTTATTTTAGAGAGTGACTGTACAGTTTTCAATTCTGCCATTGCTTTTTCATGGTTGTCTTTTAAATATTGGCGTGCGCCTTCAATAGAAAATTTCCGTTCCCTTAGTAAATGATAAATCAGTTGCAGGTTTTTCACATCTTCCGGACGGAAAAGCCGGTCGCCTTTTTTATTTTTACGAGGTTTTAAAATTGCAAACTCATTTTCCCAAAAACGGATTAAAGAAGTATTTACATTAAACCATTGTGCCACTTCACTGATCGGGTAATAGTTTTTTGAAAATAAAATTTCATCAGCAGGAATTTCTACATGTACGATCGCAGCATCCATTTCTTTATAAGATTTTCTGCCACGCCTGTTTTCTTTTGATATGGAAATTGCTTCTTTTGTTGGTTCATCTGCGATTTCTTTTTTAGTAACCTGTGGGGAAATTTCCGGTTTCTTCAACAAGCTTTCCTTCTTGTTTTCGACAACAAGATTTTTTCCAGGTGACGGATGATTTAATTCATCACTTCCAAAAATATTTAACTGAACCATTTTACGAAACTAAACGTTAGAATGTTAAAAAGCAATAGCTTTTTTATTAACGTGGATAAAATGTAAATATTGGCAAATCTTATCATCCATTGGAAAATATAAAATAACCAGTTTATTGCATTCGCTTTTAAAATGAACTGATTAATTGTATGTTTGCGAAAAAGCACTCATTGAATAATATTCTAACAATTTGTATTTGCGGTTCCGGTACTATGGGAACCGGTATTGCACAAGTGTCAGCACAATCGGGTTTTCATACAATTGTCTATGATGTTGCGCAATCTTATCTTGATGCTTGTAAAACAAAAATTGAAAAAATTTTAGAAACCCTTTTTGAAAAAGGAAAAATCACCGAGCAGCAAATGAAGGAAACTTTGCAAAGGCTTCATTTCACCACAAATATTGATGACTGCAAAGCTGGCCTCATTATAGAAGCGATCATTGAAAATAAAGATGCCAAAATTTCTTTGTTTAAAAAATTGGAAGCCATCAATGATGACGATACAATATTTGCCACGAATACATCTTCCATATTTGTTCATGAAATAGCTCAAGCGCTTCGAAACCCGGATCATGTTGCAGGCATGCATTTTTTTAACCCTGCACCATTATTGAAATTGGTGGAAATAATCCGTTCTGAAAATACGAGTGATACTACGATCAATGAATTGGTATCAGTAGCACAACAAATGAACAAAACACCTGTCATTTGTAAAGATGCACCGGGTTTTATTGTCAATCGTGTGGCAAGGAATTATTATCTCGAAGCCTTGTATTTGTTGGAAAATGAAGATGTAACTGTTGCTGAAATTGATACCATCATGGAAGCATCCGGTTTTAGGATGGGGCCGTTTAAACTCATGGACCTCATTGGCATTGATATCAATTATGCCACAAGCAATATCGTTTGGAGCGCATTGGATAAACCCGCAAGATTGAAACCATCAGCATTGCAAAAAAGTAAGGTAGATAAAAATGAACTTGGCAAAAAAACAGGTAAAGGTTTTTATACCTATTCCTAAATTATGTTTGTATGAATGATACAAAAAAAAATTTGATTACCGGCGCTACCGGGCTTGTCGGCAGTCATTTGCTTCAATCATTTATCCAAAAAAATATTCCTGTCCGTGCGATTTATCATCATACAAAACCCCAACAAGAAAGTCAATGTATTGAATGGGTGCAGGCTGATATTTTAGATATTACAAGTTTAGAACAAGCACTTGATGGTATTCATCAAGTATATCATTGTGCAGCATTGGTTTCTTATGACCCAAAAGATAAATATGCATTATTTAAATGCAATGTAGAAGGAACGGCCAATGTTGTAAATGCTGCCATTAATTCTTCGGTTGAGAAATTAGTGCATGTAAGTTCTGTTTCAGCGCTCGGCAGGCTGCGCGAAAAAGAACAGGTTAATGAAACGATGGAATGGACAAAAGAAACGAGTAACAGTGAATATGGGCATACAAAATATTTGGCTGAAATGGAGGTGTGGCGTGGCATTGGTGAAGGCTTGAATGCGGCAATTGTAAATCCTTCGCTCATTTTAGGAGCAGGCAACTGGGATGCGGGATCTACGGCCATTTTTAAAAAAGCCTATGCAGAATTTCCCTGGTTTACGCCTGGCGCTACAGGTGTAGTAGATGTGCTCGATCTGGTGGATGCGATGCAACTTATTATGAATAGTACTGTAAGTGAAGAAAGATTTATCATCAGCGCTGAAAATATTTTTTACAAGGATTTGTTTACACAAATTGCGGCAGCTTTTCATAAAAGGCCGCCACACAAAAAAGTTACTCCATTTATTACATCATTGGTATGGCGCATAGAAATGTTTAAATCGCGTTTATCACATGAGAAGCCTTTACTCACAAGGGAAACAGCACATACAGCGATGGCAAAAGTTTATTTTGATAATAGTAAATTTTTAAAATTCTTTCCGGCATTTCAATACAGGCATGTACCATCCTCCATACAACGAATTTGTGATTCGCTTTCAATGGATTTTAAAAAATGAACCAGTTGTTGGATTTTGTATTTTAATAAAAGAGCACCCATTTTAGAATTCTAAAGTTTTTTTACTTTTTCCCAAATCTCCGGGATTCTTTTAATCCAAACCAATTCTCTTCTTTTCACAGAAGCTTCAATAGCAGGTGTGCCAAAATAAACTTTATTCGCATCCAAACTTGATGGCACCCCTGACTTTGCAAGTACCATAGTATTTTCACCAATAGTAAGCGTTTTACTCACGCCAACCTGGCCCCAAAGTGTAACACCATCTTCTATTACCGTCGCACCTGCAATACCTACCTGCCCTGCAAACAAACAATTTTTCCCGGTGATTACATCATGCCCGAGATGAACAAGGTTATCCAATTTGGTACCTCTACCGATTTTTGTTGAAGCAGTAACACCACGCGCAATGGTGCAGCCCGCACCAATCTCCACATCATCCTCTATAATCACATCCCCGCAACTAAGCATCCGCTTGTACCATTGTTCGCGATCTTTTTTGGTATTAAAATAAAAAGCATCGCTGCCAATAACCGTATTGGATTGAATGATTACATTGTTGCCAATTTGCGTATAATCATGGATACAAACATTTGGATAAATAATACAATTGTTTCCAATAGAAACGTCTTTACCAATAAATACATTGGGCATGATGACTGTGCCTTCTCCAATAATTGCTGAGGGATGCCTCATTGTATTTGCTGCTTCAAACGGCTGGAAATAATGGACAATTTTTTGATATGCTTCAAATGGGTTCCTGGAAAAATAAATTGTTTTTCCTTCGGGCACTTGTTGATCTTTTGCATTGATGATAATATGTGTAGCAGCGCTGTTCAAACAAGTTGCATAATATTTGGGATGATCCACAAAACAAATATCACCTGGCATTACTGTGTGGATTTCATTGATGCCTGTTGCCAATGCACCAGGTGTACCAATTAATTCAGCTCCGATCAATTCAGCGATCCATGCGGCTTTTTGTGGCTTTGGAAATTTCATAATGAATAATTTTTTCAAAGATAATGATGAACAATATGCAACCCATCAATTACTATTTTGGAAAAATACTTTTGTTGAAAAATAAAATCAGTTGCTATGCAAAAAAATAAAATCATGTTTTAATTGATTTTTGATTTGCAAATTTTAGTAACAACTATTTTTAGATTTTATCAGTATTTCATGTAAACGGGCTTATAAATGATTTTCTTTGAAAAATTTTTTCTTGCTGTTCAAAGGTGAAAATGAAGCACTTTAAAAGAATGAAAACGATACCACTTCATTATTTTTTCAGTAAAAATTTTATCAACCAATTTTTTGGCGCAAGCTGAAACCCTGTATTCATCGCAGTTTCATGGCATTGAAATATTTTAATCAATCAAGTCGAAGAAAAATATTTATCCAAAATTTTTATACATCACCTGTCTCCCATACTCGAAAATCCACATACCTCAAAAAAATGTGAATAAAATTTATTGCATTTTTTTTTGTAGTAGCAAAAAGTATTTTTAATATTGTGGTGGGAATTTAATTCCCGGTACTTACTAACCCATCCATATATTAGTCCCGCGTTGCGGGACTTTTTTTATGAAACATTATTATTACATCATTTATAAACCTTTTCAAACACTGTCACAATTCAGCCCTGTGCCGGGCAAAAAAACATTGCATGATTTTTTTACCTTCGCAAAAGATGTTTACCCGGTTGGACGATTGGATGAAGACAGTGAAGGTTTATTGCTGCTAACAAATGATACAGGCATCAATAAAAAATTACTTGATCCCGTATTTGCACATTCGCGGGAATACCTTGTTCAAGTGGATGGATGCATTACACATGAAGCTGTCAACAACATGTCAAAGGGTTTAAAAATAACAGTAAATGGAAAAATATATATAACGAAACCTTGTACAGTTACGCCTGTTGAAGGAATACCGGTAGTGCCTGAAAGATTTCCGCCCATTCGTTTCAGGAAAAATATACCTACGAGTTGGATTACAATCCAATTAAAAGAAGGTAAAAACAGGCAGGTAAGAAAAATGACCGCCGCATCCGGTTTTCCTACTCTACGATTAATTCGAACACGCATCGCCCAACTTGAATTGGGCAATTTACAACCAGGAGAATTCATTGAACTACCTCAACAAACCGTTTATAAAAAACTCCGGTCCGGGTAATGACAATTTTTTATTTTTATAAAAATCCGATGATCATGTTCAGCAGGAAGATGAATGATTTTTTGATTAGTACCAATAAAAAATTACTTGATATTAACATCATTCATGCCTATCTTTCTGAAAGATCATATTGGGCACAAGGGATTCCAATAAAAACTGTTCTACAATCCATCAAACATTCGGTTTGTTTTGGTGTATATACCAAACAACAACAAATCGGTTTCGCAAGGCTTATTACAGATAATGCAACATTTGCCTATCTGGCCGATGTATTTATTTTGGAATCATATCGTGGGAAAGGCTTATCAAAATGGTTGATGCAATGCATTCATGAATATCCGCAAACGAAGCATCTTCGCAGGTGGATGCTTACGACAAAAGATGCTCATGGCTTGTATGCACAATTTGGTTGGCAATCATTAAATGAAGATATGGCTGTACGGATAATGCTGATGAATAAGCCGGGTATATATTTAAACACAAATTGTACATAGATGCTTAACTTTCATTAGCATGTTTCCTTCAATCTGAAAAAATGAATGTTGATAATTTTTATAAAAAAGCTTTTGAAATTTTTATTTTTCAAGCTAACAGATGACAATCAACTAAATTTGCATTTATTTTTTGAATGATCGAAACACCCAACCGGTAAAAAAGAAGCAGGTATGCATTGTATAAAAAAGAAAACATTGAATATAAAGACAGGCGGTTTACACGTGTTAATTTTCTCATTTTTCATCTTCCCAGTTTTACTTTTTGCGCAGCAAACTGACAGTACAATGCCAGTGAAAAATGCAACACTTGAAAATTGTATACAATATGCTTTGCAAAACAACCCGCAAATAAAAAATGCAAAAATCAATGAGGAAATTACGGAAACAATTATCAAAAGCAAATTGGCCGATTGGTATCCGCAAATAAATTTTAATTATAATCTTCAACACAATTTTCAATTACCCACTTTTAATTTCAATGGAAATATTTCCCGCTCCGGGTCAGAAAATACATCAGGATTCAATTTTGGTTTAACCCAAAATATTTTCAACCGCGATGCACTGCTTGCTTCACGCTCAACTAAGGAAGTCCGGCTTGCATCCGATCAAAATACTCAGCTTCAAAAAATTGAACTTGCTGTAGCGGTGAGCAAAGCTTTTTATGATGTCATCCTCACTGTTCAACAATTAAAAGTGATACAAGCAGATATTGACCGTACCAATCAAAGCCTCAAAGATGCATATTTCCAATATCAAAGTGGCCTTGTAGATAAAACGGATTACAAGAGAGCAACAATCGCATTGAACAATGCAAAGTCTCAAAAAAAATCAGGCGATGAAGCATTGAAATCCAAATCGGCTTACCTGAAAGAATTGATGGGGCTTAATGATACGCAACAATTCGATCTCTTGTATGATACTTTACAAATGGAAAATGAAATTTATGTAGACACAACACAATCTGTTAGTTACAATAACAGGATTGAAATCCAGCAATTGGAAACCCAAAAAAAATTACAGCAATTCAATCTTCAATATAATAAATGGAGCTTCCTGCCCGATCTTTCGGCCTTTGGTAATTATAATTTGAATTTCCAAAATGACCAGTTTTCAAAATTGTATGGCACCACTTATCCCAATTCATTCGCAGGATTGAAACTTTCCTTTCCTATTTTCCAGGGCGGAAAAAGAGTGGAACAAATTAAACAGGCTGAATTTCAGATAACCCTAGTGGACAATGACATTCGCAGCCTGAAAAATGCCATCAATACACAATATGAAAATGCCATGGCATCTTATAAGAGTAATCTTTATAATTATTTCAGCCTGAAAGAAAATTTTTCACTTGCGAGCGAGGTTTATGAAGTATTGCGTTTGCAATATCGCTCCGGTGTGAAAACATATTTAGATGTAATCACTGCCGAAACAGATTTACGTACGGCTCAAATCAGTTATTACAATGCACTTTACCAGGTATTGTCGAGTAAAATAGATGTTGAAAAATCATTGGGAAAAATCAACTACTAAAATTTAAATACGTATGAAATTTAAACACAAAAATATTTTTACAATCAGTGCATTTTCTTTGCTTCTTTTTTCCTGTGAAAATAAGAACAAACAACAAGTGCCGCCAACAGCTGTACAGGTAACGGTTTCAACAGTTACAAAAACGAATGCCATTTATTATGATCAATACCCTGCGATGATCAATGCGCTCAACCAGGTGAATATTACTCCACAAGTGAGCGGTTATATTACGGGAATATATTTTAATGACGGGCAAAATGTAGAAAAAGGGAAATTATTGTACACCATAGATG
>CAYXHX010000079.1:0-1363 GCA_964464835.1 uncultured Chitinophagaceae bacterium
GCTCTTTTTTCCGGCGCTAATTCGAGGAGGTCTTTTCCGAGAAATGTGACTGAACCTTGAGTCACTTCATAGTCAGCACGCCCTGCTAATACAGATGCCAAAGTACTTTTACCGGAACCATTTGGCCCCATAATGGCATGGATTTCACCCGCTTTAATTTCGAGGTTGATCCCGTTGAGAATTTCATTCCCTTCTATTCCCGCGTGCAAATTTTTAATTGATAACATGTGATGTTTTATTTTTATTTAATTTTTGTAGTTGATGCTATGTGTTCCAGGTGTTGATGTGAGTGACACAACGAAGCTGCCCAAAGTACCTGCAGCCGGTAAACAAAAATTATCCCACACTTCCTTCAAGGCTGATGGCTAATAATTTTCTTGCTTCCACTGCAAATTCCATCGGTAACTTGTTCATCACTTCCCTTGCAAACCCGTTTACAATCAGCGCTACAGCGGTTTCCGTGCTGATGCCGCGTTGATTGCAATAAAAAATCTGGTCCTCTCCTATTTTTGATGTGGTAGCTTCATGCTCTACCACAGCCGATTTATTTTTTACTTCAATGTAGGGAAATGTGTGTGCGCCACATTTATCGCCCAGTAATAATGAATCGCATTGTGAATAATTACGCGCATTTTCTGCGTGCCTGTTTACATTCACTAATCCGCGGTAACTGTTATTGCTAAACCCTGCTGAAATTCCTTTGGAAACGATACGGCTTTTTGTATTTTTTCCAAGATGCATCATTTTCGTACCGGTATCAGCCTGCTGGTAATTGTTGGTAACTGCTACAGAATAAAATTCACCTATGGAATGATCGCCTTTTAAAATTACACTTGGATATTTCCAGGTAATAGCAGAACCGGTTTCTACTTGCGTCCATGAAATTTTGGAATGATGGCCTTTGCAAATGCCACGCTTTGTAACAAAATTGTAAATACCACCCTGGCCATTTTTATCCCCGGGGTACCGGTTTTGTACGGTGGAATATTTTATTTCCGCATTATCCATAGCAATGAGTTCTACTACTGCGGCGTGTAATTGGTTTTCATCGCGCATTGGCGCTGTACAGCCTTCGAGATAACTTACATAACTGCCTTCTTCAGCTATAATTAATGTACGTTCAAACTGCCCGGTATTTTCTGCATTGATGCGGAAATAAGTGGATAATTCCATGGGGCAATGAACCCCTTTCGGAATATAACAAAATGAACCATCACTGAAAACGGCTGCATTCAGCGCTGCGAAAAAATTATCTGTTACGGGTACTACAGTGCTTAAATATTGTTGAACCAATTCCGGGTGTTCACGGATGGCTTCGCTCATAGAGCAAAAAATAATGCCGAGTTCGGCTAATTGTTCCCGA
>CAYXHX010000079.1:1373-2229 GCA_964464835.1 uncultured Chitinophagaceae bacterium
GTTTTTGTTCTGCCAAAGAAATACCCAGTTTATCAAAAGTGTTCCTGAGTTCAGGATCTATTTCATCAAGGCTCCCGGGTTTTACTTTTTGTTTTGGAGCGGAATAATAAATGATATCCTGGAAATTGATTTTAGGGAAATGGATATTCGCCCAATTGGGTGTTTCCATTTTCAACCATTGCCGGTAAGCTTTCAATCTCCAGGCAAGCATCCATTCCGGTTCATTTTTTTTTGCTGAAATAAAACGTACTATATCTTCACTCAAGCCCATGGGCGCTTCATCTGCTTCGATATCTGTAACAAAACCATATTTATATTCAGACTGAACGGTTTTTTCTATCATTGCGCGTTCATCGTCCACCACAGGAAGTGGTAATGTCAATTCATCTGTTTTCATGATGGCAAAGGTAAGAATCTATCTATACAAAAAAGTATAAATAAGAAAAAATTTCACTTTTTTAAAACTCATATACAGGCATAACAAGCCCTGCCTGAATTTTACAGAGGAAAAATACTTTTGATTTTTCTAACAATGCTACTTTATTCCACGCCTCCTTTTCGTGTTGGAGAGCGCATTTCCGGCCACGCGCCCGGCTCACCAGTCCTTTGATTGATAGGTAAAACAGATTTTTCGCGGTTAAAAAAGTTGGGGTCCTCGCTCGCCATATAAATTAATATAGCTGTAAGGATGACGTTTTTCTGAACATCATCAAAAACGATTTTGTCATATGTATCGCGATTGGTGTGCCAGGTATCTGTAAAGTATGCCCAACTCAGGCTACTCAAAGAAAAACCCGGTGCGCCTGCAGCTACAAAGGATGCAAAGTCCGAACCACCACCACCGGGAGAACCGGGG
>CAYXHX010000079.1:2239-2476 GCA_964464835.1 uncultured Chitinophagaceae bacterium
TTAATATCATTACGAATACTATCAGGTACGGCAGCTAACCATCTTTGGATATATTCATACGCATACAAAAATCCCTGCCCTGAAATATTCTGAACGCGGCCTGTTCCATTATCCTGGTTGAAAGATGCTTGTAATCCTTTAATGATTTCTGGATGATCTTCTACAAATGCACGGGAGCCATTCAAGCCTTGCTCTTCACTGCCCCAATGGCCGACTATAATTGTCCTTTTTGGATTG
>CAYXHX010000079.1:2486-9498 GCA_964464835.1 uncultured Chitinophagaceae bacterium
TTTTTCAACAAGCGCATGGCTTCCATCATTACCAATGTGCCGGTTCCATTATCTGTAGCGCCGGTAGCGCCATCCCATGAATCAAAGTGTGCAGAGAGCATTACATATTCGTTGGGTTTTTCTACACCTTTTATTTCTGCAATCGTATTAAAAGTTGGCTGCATACCTGTTTCGCGGCTATTTGATAGAATATTCATTTTTACAGGGCTGCCATTTTCAATCAATCTGTAAACAAGCCCATAATCTTCCAAAGCAATATCCACTGTGGGGATGTTTTTTGTATAAGCGCCAAAAATTTTATCTACGCCCAATGCCTTGCTCCAATTGTTGGTAAGAATGCCCAAAGCGCCTGCTTTTTCTAATGCTACCGGTAAAGTGCGGGAAGTATACCCGGTTTTTTTCAACCGGTTGTTCCAGGCTTTTGATAATTCGTCTCTTTCATCATTCATTCTTTTGATGGAAGTTTCTGTTCCATATTCTTTCCAGTTAGCATCCGATCTTCCGGTTGGTTGTTCCATACTGATCATTACAAATTTTCCCTTTACGGATGGCATCCATTTCGCATACGCAATACTGTCAGCGAGATCAGGCAAGATCACAACATCTGCGGTGATTGTTTTGCCATTAGTTCCCGGGCTCCAAGCCAATTGCGTGCCTTCCAAAGATTTTATCCAGGGAGCAATCATATCTATATGTGTAATACCCCTTTCCCATCCGCGCCATTCTCCCCATTTTTCATTTCGCGCATCTACGTCCCAGCTTTTATACTTTGCTACTGCCCAATCGTGCGCCTGCTGCATTTTGGGAGAACCAACCAATCGGGGGCCGATTTTGTCCATCAGTTCGTGAGCAATTTGTTTGAGTTGTGAGTGATTGGTTTCCTCATTAATCATGTTTTGAATAACAGGATCAATTTCTTTTTTCGTTTGTTGTACATTTTGGAATTGCGCAAATCCTGTTATTGTATAAAACAGGAACAGTGTAAGTGTACAATAAAATTTTTTCATAATGCTGGAGTTTTGAATGATAAAGTTCTAAGGTACGATGCATTGATGATATGGCAGTATGTTTATGATAAAAGGATGTTCTAAAATAAATTTATGCGCGGGGAGTAATATTTTTATTTCTACACAAGAGGTGCTGCCGGAAGATTTTGAGAGGATTTTCTTTTTAATAATGAAAATACATTGTGAATAAATGGAATGTCTTTTTATTTATCATGCTACGAAGTGCTGGATTTTCATTTATTTCCATTTCATACCAATCCTAATCAAAAACGGAATGGCTTTTTTGTTGCATGACCAAAATATTTGTAAAAAACATGGCTCCTTTTTTTAGCCAGGCGACCAACAACGGCGTAATAAAAAATATTTTGGAATACTTCAACTGCAAATTCCCTTCGAGAATGTAAAATAAAAAAGAAGCAAGTCAATGTATGCATCAAAATGAGTATTGTTTAAGTAGAAAATTTCGTATAATATTGTAGTTAAATTTAAAGCTATGCAACTCAATATCATGCTGGAAGATGAAAACAAACAAGGAATCATCAACTTAAAAAATTTTATTGAAAAGGCTTCAATTGATGGGATCGAACAAGTGGACATTGTACGCTCAGAACATGCAGATGACCAAATGGGAGCAGGCGCAATTTTATCTACCATCACTGCCGTGTTTACATCATCATCAAACCCGATCAATGAGTTAATAAAATGCCTTCAGAAATATGTGGAGAATTTCAGAACGCATTTAAAAATACCGGATGGCAAAGGCGGGTATATTGAAATTGATCACGGGCGCAGCATGAAGCCGGAAGAATTACAGGCGCTGATCACAAGCATCCAAAAAAACAACTAAAAGTGGCCGGGTTCGATTTAAATAATACGCAAGCATTGCTTATTGGAACCAGTAAATTTCCGAACGATACATCCATCAACGATATACCTAATGTAGAGATCAATATTGAACTTTTAAAAAAAGTACTTACCAATACTGATCTTGTGGGCATACCAAAAGAAAATATTGTCGTTTCACTCAATGAAGACAATAAACAAATTCAAAAGAAACTGCTCAACATTGCCAAAGCAACCAAATCAAAAAAAAGTACACTACTTGTATATTATTCCGGGCATGGTATTATGAGCAGCAATGATTATGAATTGTATTTAACTACTACAGATACTACCACGGAATTATTGGAAATAGAAGGCATTAATATTGAAAATTTTAAAAAGTATATTCGTCAATCGTATGCCGGAAGAAAAATACTCATTTTGGATTGCTGCCATAGCGGGCAAATTATTGGAAGCATGGGCGATATGAGTAGTAAAATCCAATCTGAAATAATGGGATTTGAAGGAACATACGTGATGACTTCGGCAGCCGAAGATGCACCTGCACTTTTCCCGCAAGGCCATCCCGAATTGCCTACCAACTTCACCGGGAAATTAGTTGATGTGATTGAGCATGGTGTAGAAGATTCGGAAGATGAATTTTGCAGTTTAAGAGAAATTTTCAACGCCATTGAAACAGATTTCATCGAAAAGGGTTTGCCACGCCCGCAGCAATCCAATTTTAATACGGCCGACCAATTGATTTTTGCAAAGAATAAAAAATTCCTTTCTAAAAAACCGGCAGATGAAATTGCATGGATTAAGGCTGCCAGGGAAGAAAACAAAATGGGCGTACTTGATTTTATTGATGCTTTCCCCAACAGTAAATATGTAGCAGATGCTACTATCCTTCTCGCGCGGTTTGAAGCGGAAGAATCCTGGCAGGAGGCCCAAAGGAAAAATACAATCAGTGGGTATGTAAGTTTTAAATATAAATTCCCAGATAGTATCTATTTGGATGAAGCGAATTCAAAAATTCAGGAATTAAAAATTAAAGAAAAAAATCGAAGTAAAATTATTGAACCAAAAAATGAAGATACTGCCCATGATGAAGTTGAGTTGGTAGAGGATACCAATAAAAATGAAAACAACAATGAATTCAATGATGATGAAGTATATGCTTCTTTGAATAAAGCCCTGATAATTGAAGACTTCGAAGAACAAGATATAGCATTTGAAAGCCTCGAAGCAAAATATGGGAATAACAAACTTGTACTGCTCTATAAAGCCATCTTGTACGGGCAAAGAAATTTACTTAAGAAAGCACAAACGGTTTTTTTACAGGTATTGAAATTGTACCCGGATTATGCAGATGCACACAATATTTATGGCCGGTTTTTGGCCTACAATATGAAAGATGTGCAAGCTGCTCAAGCAGCATTTGAAAAGTCCGTACAGCTTGATCCTGACAGCATAGATAACCTGAATCAATATGCCATCTTTCTTCGTGATGTAGTTGTGCAAATTGATCACGCACAAGAAATATTTAATACCATTATAAAATTAAACCCTGCCAATGCTGAAGCGCATTTTCACTTAGCTACCATATACAGTATTCAAAAAGAATTTGAAAAAGCTGAAAAATCTTATTTAACTTCTTTGCAATTAAATCCCGATGCGGATTATTGTGAAAACTCAATTGGGCTTCTCTATATTGATCAAATGAATGACCCCGGAAAGGCAGCCCCGCATTTTTTAAAAGCATCTCAACTGAACCCGAAGAATGGCACTTATTTTTACAATTGTGCTGTTGCTGCATTGGATCTCGGAAAGCCGGATGAAGCAGATTTATTTTATAAAAAAGCCGCCAGGGCGGAATTTAAATATACTGATGCAGGTTTTGAAAAAACACTGCAACAATCGCTTAACAATTATATTTCAGGATCAGGCTTACAATCAACTTCCAATGAAAATGTAAATGATGATAACAGTATCATAATAGCGCAATTTGCCGGGATAAATTGTATAAAATATAAAGAAAGGAATAGTATTGTTGCCATAAGTGGATCCGTAGCTGAAGCTGAATTAATTGTACGTGAAAATTCACTTGAATTAAAAACGCTGATCATGTCTTTGAAGATGACCGGCATCAAAAGCATTGAATACCTGGATGCACAGGAACACACTGCTCAAAAATACAATTTTATAAAAATTGAATTTTTGAGGTTTGAAAAAAAACCATTGATCTGGGATAATGCCTTAACTGTATTGCTATACAAATTCAGCCTTTGGGGCGGATCTCCTACAAAAGATATTTACAATGCATTAATTTCTTTGGTAAATCAAAAGAAATTGAAAGTTGGTTAAAAAGTTGAAACGATTTCTGCTACCAGGTTCTTGAAAAATCATTCCATTTCAATTCAACAAACGCACCCAATTATATATGTTTTTGATGATGCTTGAGATAAGTCATCGGAGACATATTTCAACACTAAAAAACTTTAATCTTTACATTCTTAAACCAGGCTTCACTGCCATGATTTTGTAAAGTAATATACCCTTTATTGGATTTTCCATAAGAGGGGTAATCTTTCCATTTCCCAGTTGCTTTATTTTTATACCATGCTTCACTATACAATTCATACTCCACTACTTTTTTTCCATTTAGCCAGTGCTCAACATGATTTCCTTTTTTAATAATCAGTGCATGATTCCATTCACCCGCGGCATTGGGCGCAGCATCCGGTGCGGGATTCATGGCATAGTTTGCTGCTGTATGTTGCCAATCCTGCAACTTCTCCGGAAAATTTACATCATCAATGATTTGGTATTCCGGGCCGGTCTCATAGGAATAATCGCTTTCTTCTGTAACAAGATACAGGATGCCGCTATTTCCTTTCGGCGAAATTTTCCAATCTATAGATAGTTCAAAATTTTCATATTGATTCACCGTGGAAAGATCTGCTGTAATCGCCCCATAATTTTCAGCGCCACTCCGTGAATGTATTGTTCCACTATCCACAGACCATGAAGCGAGGGATTGATTTTTAAATCCCTTCCATCCATTGAAGGTTTTTCCGTCAAATAATAATTGGTATCCATCTGCTTTTTCTTTTGGAGAAAGCGTATTGTCTCTTTGTGCGTTAGTATTTCCTATGGAAAATAAAGATGCGCATATTAAACAAATCATTGAAGAAAAATAAAATCTACACCTGCATGAAATGCCCTGGAATAATTGTATGGTAAAGCTTGTAGTTTTTTTCATAAAATTTATTTTGTAATTAATTTCAGTTGCCCGGGATCCCAATGAACAATTTTATCATCAAAATAACTTTGATTACAAAGTAATGCCGGCGCTGCTGCACGATATCCAAACAATGCATCTTCGGCAACTTTACCTTTTGTGCGAATGGCATGAATCCAATTGTAATGATGATCAAAATGCGCTCCCTTATACCCCTCCTCTGCTGTATAAATCAATTCATCCGGGGGCAACATTTTTTTACGGTCATACACATATTCCTTTTGTTGTGCATTTTTATTTTTCAAAAGCGGATCTGTAGAATCTTCCTGGTATTTGTTTTTCAACAAAGTTACTTTATCCCATTCCACCGTCATAGAACCTTCACTGCCCACCATTCTCAGGTAATTGGTACCACCTGTTCCATCTACAAAATTTACGCGCAAGGAAAGGTTGAAAGCAGGATGGATTTTTGTTTCCGGATAATCAAACATACCCAGCATAATATCAGGGACTTCTCTTCCATCTTTCCAATAACGCAAGCCTCCTGTGGCCATAATTTTGTCCGGCCCGATAGAACCGGTAACAAAGTGCAGGCTTGAGAATAAATGAACGAATAAATCACCCGATACACCCGTTCCATAATCGGTATAGTTTCTCCACCTGAAAAATCTTTTTGCATCAAAAGGGCGTTTCGATGTATTGGAAAGATACCGATCCCAATCTATAGTTGCTGTAGATGCATCTTCAGGTATGGGGTATTGCCATGCGCCTTCAGGGGACATCCTTGCCCAAAAACCTTCAGCATAATTTAATTGCCCGATTGCACCGGCTTTTAATAACTCTTTTGCTTTTTCATTTCCCAATGAACTCATGCCCTGGCTGCCCACCTGGAATACCACATTGTTTCTTATTTGTGCTTCCACTATTGAAGGGCCCTCTGAAATATCATGTATCATTGGCTTTTCGCAATACACATGTTTGCCTTTATCCATGGCAGCTATAGAAATATCCTTATGCCAAAAATCAGGTGTACCAATGATTACAGCATCCACATCATGGCGCTCAATAATTTCATTATAATCAGGTGTAGTAAAAATATCATTTCCCCATCTTGATTTTGCTGCCTTGAGCCTGCCATCATACAAGTCACAAACAGCCACTAATTTTACACCGGGCACTGTGAGACAGGTCATTGCATCTGCTACGCCCATGCCGCCCGAACCTATCAATGCAATTTGTACATGATCGTTTATGCCAAATTGATTTGTTCTGCGCATCAATTCCTTCAAATGTTTTTCCCTGTCTTTCGATGTAATGATTGCGGGGAAAAAAGATGCGCCAATAATTCCTTGCGAAACATTGGTTATGAATTTCCTGCGTGATTTTTTGTTTTGATTTGACATTGCAGTGTAGATTTCAAATGAGAAGATTACGTTTTTTGATTGTATCAAATACTTCAGCGCAAGTTTCAAATTTACTTCAATTACCTAAATAGCGTATAGCTTGTAAGCAAATTTTTTTGAAGTATAGCATGAAAGTGCAAGAAATGTGATTTCGATATTCATAGGTTTTGAAATTATAAAAACTTGCTGTTGCCGGTAACTAATAACGGAAGATGAAAAAGAAAAACAACTATTGGTTTTAACCGGCTGAATTTACTTCATCGTGTAATTTTTTTGTTTTTAGCCTATAAGATTGTATCAATGAAAAAGTAGCAGTGTCTAAATATTTTCCATTAAAATAAAAATTCTCTCTAAAAAAGCCTTCTTGCTGAAAGCCTTGTTTTTCAAGCACCCTGCGGGATGCAAGATTTTTCGGGTTGATATTTGCCTCAATAGAATGTAATTTCATTTGTTCGAAACCATAATCTATTACAGCATTCATGGCTTCGCTGATAAAACCTTTATTCCAAAAATCAGGATGGAGCATATAGCCAATT
>CAYXHX010000080.1:0-7259 GCA_964464835.1 uncultured Chitinophagaceae bacterium
ATCCCAAAAAAGTAGAATTGAGTTTGTACCGTGTGATTGAAAAACATTTTTTGGCAAAATTACCCGGCGAAGAAGAATCTATTATTACCGATACGAAAAAAGTAGTCTATACATTAAATGCGCTTTGCATTGAAATGGATAACCGCTATGATTTATTAAAAGAAGCAGGCTGCAGGAATATCCGCGAATACAATGAAAAATTCATAAAGCGAAAACTCAATCCGCTGAAAGGCCATCAGTACCTGCCTTTCATCGTATTGGTGGTAGATGAATTTGCAGACCTGATCATGACGGCAGGCAAAGAAATTGAATTGCCGATTGCACGCCTGGCACAGCTCGCAAGAGCTGTAGGTATCCATTTAATCATTGCTACACAAAGGCCATCGGTGAATATTATTACAGGTACCATTAAAGCAAATTTCCCTGCGCGGATTGCTTTCAAAGTGTCTTCAAAAATTGACAGCCGGACTATTTTAGACGTTGGCGGTGCAGAGCAATTAATTGGTAAAGGAGATATGCTTATCAGTTATAATGGAGATATCACGCGCCTTCAATGTGCATTTGTAGATACACCCGAAGTGGAAGATCTTTGCGAATTTATTGGAGAACAGCGAGGTTATCCCGAAGCATTTTTATTGCCTGAATATTCGGATGATAAAGAATCAGAAGGAAAAGATATGGATACGGGTGAGCGGGATGCGCTTTTCGAAGATGCCGCGCGATTAATTGTTCAAAATCAAATTGGAAGTACTTCATTACTACAAAGGCGGATGAAACTTGGCTACAACAGGGCCGGTCGTTTAATGGATCAATTGGAAATGGCCGGGGTAGTGGGCAAAAACCAGGGCAGCAAGGCAAGGGAAGTCCTCATTCATACTGAAATAGAATTGCAGGAAATTCTCGATGCTTATTAAGAAAGGTTAATGTATTTTTTATATCACTGAAATCTTTATCTACTTTGATGTAACATTTGTACTGTAGATACGTCTTGTTTACTAAAAAAAAAACGGATGCTAAAGAAGAATGCTGCTTCAAACCAATTTGAAGATTATAAAATAAATATTAGATTAAAACTTTCTGCGCTTTGGGTATCTGTAACCCTCTGTTATTTATATGGTGATTATTTTGAGTTATATGTTCCTCAAAAAACACAAGGGCTTGCAGATGGATCGAATTTATTAGATAGCCCTTTCAAACTCTTAATAGCAGCAATTTTTATGGCAATCCCTGCAACCATGGTTTTTTTATCCATCATTTTAAAGCCATCGTTAAGCAGGTGGTTAAATATTGTTTTTGGCAGCTTTTTTACATTGGTGATGATGATTATTGTATTCAATTCCTTCACCCCATGGCTTTCTTTCTATATTTTTTTAGCCGTTGTTGAGATCATTATTACATTATTCATCATTTGGAATGCCTGGAAATGGCCAAAAGTTGATTGAAAAAAGCCATCTGATTCTCCGGGAAGTAATTTCATATTAATGATTAGTGAATTTAATGAAGATCGCTGAATGGCTGTTTATTATCATTCGAAATTAAATTTTCAATTATTTTTTTAATTAAAAATTATTTTTTGGTTTGTGAAAAAAAATTAGCCTAATTTTTCACTTTTATTTCCATATAAAACCTTTTAAATCAAAAAAAAATTAAGAAATTTTATGAAAAAAATTTTGCTGGCAACGGCAATCCTTGGCGGTACATTTATTACCGCACAAGCACAAAACAAATCAAATGCCTGGAAGCAATTAAGTGAATCAGCGCTTACACAAACAGGCAAAAATGTTTTTGCAAAAAATTATAAGCCCGATGCTTACCTCGTCTATTCATTAGATGAAAACGCCATGGCATCTATGCTTCAGCAAGCGCCTTCAGAAAAAAATGTGCGCGCATCGCAATCCACTTTTATTTTAACTATCCCAGTTTCTGATGGTTCAATGGAAACTTTCCGGGTAGTGGAAGCGCCGGTAATGTCGCCGGAATTGCAGGCAAAGCATCCAGAAATCCGCGCCTATGCAGGGCAAGGAATCACTCACCCTGGATCAACCATCCGTTTTGATATGACACCATTGGGTTTTCATGCAATGATCTTATCAGCAGATCGTAAAACAATTTACATCAACCCGGTTGACAGGGAAAACAAATACTACATTGTATTTGACCGCAACCATTTATCCAAAGAAAAATCTGTATTCGATTGTAGCATGGAAGCCGCAATAGATCAGCCTTTCCAGGGAAATGCCATTGCCAATAAAAATGCAGATGATGGCAAATTACGTACTTATCGCCTTGCACTTTGTGTAACAGGAGAATTTTCAGTGGCTTCATTAAATGGCGCCGGTGGTACAGATGCGCAAAAGAAAGCGCTCGTTTTAGCGGATCTTACAACAGATCTCGTAAGGGCAAACGGAATATATGAAGCAGACTTTGGTGTGAGCATGCAATTTGTAACCAATGAAACTGATTTAATTTATCTCGACCCCGCAACAGATCCCTGGACAGGTGTAAATTCCTGGAACTCTAAAACCCAACAAACATGTGATAATGTAATCGGAAACGCCAACTACGATATTGGCCATTTAATTGCACATGTAAATAGTACCGGATCCAATAATGGAAATGCAGGATGTATTGCATGCGTATGTAAAACAGGGAGCAAAGGAAGTGGTTTCAGTGCGCATACGGATGTAACCGGCGACCCGCTCGTAGTAGATTACTGGACACATGAAATGGGACATCAATATGGCGCCAACCATACTTTTGATTTCAGTAATGAAGGTACAATTGCACAAGTAGAACCGGGTAGCGGCTCCACAATTATGGGTTATGCAGGTATTACCGGCGCAACAGATTTACAACCACATAGTGATCCATATTTCAATGCGATCAGTATTCAACAAATTACTGATTATATTAAAACAGGTGTTGGCGCTTGTGGTGTAGTTACTGTTACCGGTGATAATACACCCACTGCAAATGCAGGTGCGAATTATACAATTCCAAAAAGTACACCTTTTGCTTTAACAGGTTCCGGCACAGATGCTGATGGTGGTGATGTGTTAAGTTATGTATGGGAACAAAATGACCGGTTCATCAGTGGAAGTTCCAATAAATATCCAAACTCAACAGTAACAACAGGGCCTGTCTTCCGTTCATATACGCCAACCACTTCACCGGTTCGATATTTTCCAAAATTATCATCCATTCTTGATGGCACAAATACCAATAAATGGGAAGTATTACCTGCTGTAAACAGGACTTTGAATTTCCGTTTTACAGTAAGGGATAACCATGCAAATGGTGGAAATAATAATAGTGATGATGCAGTAGTAACCGTTACAAATACAGCAGGGCCTTTTGTAGTAACACAGCCAAATACCAATGTTTCATGGGCAGGCAACAGTGTTCAAACAATTACCTGGAATGTAGCAAGCACAGATGTGGGGTCAGTAAATTGTGATTTTGTAAAAATATCCCTCAGCACAGATGGCGGCCAAACTTTTCCCACTGTATTGGCAGCAAATACTGTAAATGACGGATCTGAAAATGTAACTATTCCCAATTCAGCATCATCCAATTGCCGCGTAAAAGTGGAAGCAGTAGGAAATATATTTTTCGATATTTCCAATACTAATTTCACCATTACCGGAGGAGGTTCACAATGCCCCGGTATTTATGATCAGACTGTTCATAAAAACTTTGCCCACGCTGTAGCCATTCCATTTAATACTGATATTGATGGTACATTGGCAGCAGGCACTGATAAAGACTTCTACTCATTCAACATTACCAATGGCGGAACGATTAGTTTATCTTTGGATAACCTTGCAGCCGACTTTGATTTATTCTTGTATAACAGTTCTAAAACTGTCATTGCAAGATCAAGAAAGCGTGGTACACTTGCTGAAAGTATCAATACCACTGTTACTCCTGGTTTGTATTACGTAAGTGTAAAACCTTATAATGGTGCAAGCAGTTCACAATGTTATACATTAAATGTTAACCTCGGTAGCGCTTCTAAATTTGCACAACCCGTTTCAGAAGAATCCATGGACATGAACGCATATCCAAACCCGGTGCACGATGTAATTACAATCCATATTCCAAAATTTGCTCCAACAGATATGCTGACAATTTATGACATGAATGGAAAGGTTGTTGTTTCACAAAAAGTTACTCAAAGCAATACCGTGATCAATGTACAGCGCTTCAACAAGGGCATGTATTTTGTAAAAATCACAGAAGCTGATGGTGATGAAATGTACAGCTCAAAATTCATCAAGCAGTAATTCATTTTTAATAAAATATCAAGAAGTTGCCCAAAAGGCAGCTTCTTTTTTTGTTCAAAACATTCAGTTTGAATACGAAACATATTTTATATTTCAGGGAAAATTTTATACGTATTTTTAGCCCTTTCAAAATTTTTGTGTGACAGATATTATTTTATTATTGCCCGATAACATAGCCAATCAAATTGCTGCGGGGGAAGTAATTCAACGGCCGGCAAGCGCCGTAAAAGAATTGTTGGAAAATGCGGTGGATGCTGAGGCAACAAAAATCCAATTGATTGTAGGAGATGCGGGGAAAGCATTGGTGCAGGTGATTGACAATGGGAAAGGCATGAGTGAAACTGATGCCCGGCTTAGCTTTGAGCGCCATGCAACGAGTAAGATAAAAAATATAGAGGATCTTTTTCATATACGTACAATGGGCTTTCGCGGTGAAGCGCTCGCATCAATTGCCGCAGTTGCACAAGTGGAAATGAAAACAAGAAGAGAAGAAGATACACTTGGAGTTTCCCTTACAATTGAAAATAGCATTGTTACAAAGCAGGAACCTTGTGCTTGCCCGGCAGGCACCAATATTTCAATGAAAAATTTGTTTTTCAATGTGCCTGCACGGCGAAATTTTTTGAAAAGCAATGCTGCGGAAATGCGCCATATCATTGAAGAATTTATGCGCGTGGCAATGGCTTTCCCCAACATATTTTTTTCACTCGTGCATAATGGCCAGGAAGTTTTTCACCTCGATCCCGGCTCGCATAAGCAACGCATTGTGCAATTACTCGGGAATCAATACACTTCCAAATTGGTGCATGTAAAAGAAGAAACGGACTATATGAATATTTTTGGATTTACGGGAAAGCCTGATTCAGCAAAAAAAACACGCGGCGATCAATACCTTTTCGTCAACAACCGTTTTATTAAAAGCCCTTACCTGAATCATGCAGTGATGAGCGCTTACCAGGATATGATTCCAAAAGATAGTTTCCCATTATATGTTTTATATATTGACCTCGATCCGGCTGTAGTGGATATCAATGTGCATCCAACAAAGCAGGAAATTAAATTTGAAGATGAAAAAATAATGTATGCTTTTGTGCAAGCCGCAGTGAAGCATGCTTTGGCACAATTCAGCATTTCCCCTTCACTGGATTTTACCTTGAATGCTGGCATCCAACAATTGGATGCCATCAATAAACCTTTCAGTGCGGAAAAACAACAACAGGCTGCTTCTTCCGGTTTGTACCAGGCATTTACACAAAAAAACCAGGCCCACCTGATAACCCCAAACAGCAATTTAAAAAACTGGAAAGATTTTTTTGTACCTGCCGAAACTCCTGAAACGCCACAACAAATTTTACCCATTCGCCATGTTGAAAAAAAAGTATTGATGGACATGCCGATGATGCAATTGCATCAATGCTATATCCTTGCAGCATGTGAAAGTGGTTTTATTTTAATTCACCAGCAATTGGCACATGAACGGGTTCTTTATGAAAAATTTATTTCATTTTCCAATGAAAAAAAAGCATCAATCCAGCAAAGCCTTTTTCCACAAACCATTCAACTTACACCGGATGACAGCATCCTTTTAGAAAGCCTTCTAAAAGATTTGCTCGAACTCGGCTACCAGGTAGAGCCATTTGGAAACCATACATTTTTAATCCAGGGAACACCGGCTGATATACCTTCGGGAAATGAAAAAAAAGCAATTGAGATTTTACTGGATCAATACAAACATTCCGGCTCCGATGTGAAATTAAGTACCAGGGAAAAATTAATCCGATGCCTTGCAAGGCAGCACGCAGTTAAAGCAGGTGACCCTTTACCACAAAAGGAAATGCAAGCCTTAGTGCAAAGTTTATTCGATTGCGCAAACCCGAATATGACTCCTTCAGGTTCTCCGGTCTTCCTGGAATTCCGTAAAGATTATATTGATAAAATGTTTGAAAAATAAGGTACATTTTTCAATATTTTCTCCGGGATTCAAGCCTTTTTTATTTTTCAATTTTTTGGATAGAAAATAAAAATTTGCAATTGCATTTTTCATCTTAATTTGCTTTTCAAACTAATTATTTATGAGAAATTTTATACTGGTACTTGGCATGTGCTTCATGCTTGGTGCAACATGTTTTGCACAACAACAAACCGTAACCGGGAAAATTACAGATGCTTCTACAGGCACTCCCATGGAAGGCGTATCCGTGCAAAATACAACGAGTAATGCCGGAACAACTACCAATAAAGATGGGGTATATAGTATTTCCACAGATTCAAAAGATAAATTGTTGATCAGCTTTATTGGCTATATATCACAAACCGTTTCAGTAAATGGGCTTTCCACTTTGAACATACAACTTGTGCCTTCCGTGCAGGAGTTGGGCCAGGTTGTAATGGTGGGAACAAGAAGGCCGGGAAGGATTAATACAGAAACACCGGTACCGGTAGATGTGATCAATGTAAACCAGGCTACAATGCCCACTGCAAGAATGGATATTACTTCCATTTTAAATTATGCTGCTCCTTCTTTTAATTACAATAAACAAAGCGGCAGCGATGGAGCAGATCATGTGGACCTCGCTACTTTACGTGGCCTGGGAACAGACCAAACACTTGTTTTAATAAATGGAAAACGCAGGTATCAAACGGCTTTCGTAGCTGTATTTGGAACAAGGGGCCGTGGAAATTCCGGTACTGATTTAAATGCCATCCCTGTTTCTGCAATAGACAGGATTGAAATTTTACGTGACGGTGCATCTGCCCAATATGGATCAGATGCGATTGCCGGTGTGATCAATATTATTTTAAAAAAATCTACAGGTGTTTTAACCGGCGATATTGGCTATTCAGGTTATTATGATACAAAATTCAATACCTGGAAAGTAAGAGAAACAGGACAATATCCCACACAAGGAAAAATAGATGGAAATGCCGGAACCATCGGTTTGAATTATGGATTTAAAGTTGGGAAAAAAAATG
>CAYXHX010000080.1:7269-9458 GCA_964464835.1 uncultured Chitinophagaceae bacterium
TGGGTTTATCAATCTTTCAGCAAATTTCCTGGCCAATCAAAAAACATTCAGGCAAGTACTGGATAATAGAATCACACCTTTTGTTGAATACACTTTGCCGATCAATTATGTTCGCCGCGCTTATGGAGATGGTTCACTCGTAGAAGGTGGTGGCATGTTGAATATGGAATTGCCATTGAATGAAAAAAATACAGCAACTTTTTATGCTTTTGGCGGGTACAACTATAAATTTTCAGATGCGTATGCATTTACCAGGAATTTTTCTACAGACCCGGACGATAATGGATGGAAGAGAACTCCAACAGATGCAAATGGCAACTTAATTTATGTTCCTGGAATTACCATGTTAGCCGACGATGGCACTTATTATTTTAACCCGCATATTCAAACGCATGTTACTGATATGTCGCTGGCAGTTGGTGTACGGGGCAAAACTGCCGGAGGATGGTTATGGGATATCAGTAATGCTATTGGTCGGAATAATTTTCATTTTTATGGCGATCAAACTTTCAATGCATCCCTTGGCGCAACTAAAAATCATTTTGATGATGGTGGTTTTAATTTTTTACAAAATACGGCAAACCTGAATTTCAGTAAAGAAATTCCGGGTGTTGCAGCCGGCCTTAATTTCGCCGCAGGCGCTGAATTCCGTTATGAACAATACCAGTTATATGCCGGTGAAGTTGATTCATACAAAAACTATGATCCTGCCAAGGCCTCCGGTTCACAAGGCTTTCCGGGATATCAACCGGGTGATGCGGTAAAGGCAAACAGGAATAATATTGCAGGATATGTGGACATGGAATTAGATGCCACAGACCGTTTTTTAATTGGCGCTGCTATTCGTGCTGAGAATTATAGTGACTTTGGTTTTACCAGCAATTATAAAATTTCTTCGAGGTATAAACTTTCTGATCATTTTAATTTGCGGGGTTCATTCAGTACTGGTTTCCGTGCTCCATCTTTACAGCAAATCAATTTCAGCTCTACATTTACTACGGTACAAGGCCAGCAATTATATGAAGTAAAGATTGCTCCTAATTATAGCCCCATTACAAAAGCTGCCGGCATACCGGATTTAGTTCAGGAAAAATCTTTAACAGGCAGCATTGGTGTTGCTATTACGCCAATGTCCGGGTTCAGTATTACCGTGGATGGTTATATCGTAAATATTAAAAACAGGGTAGTTTTGAGCGGCCAATTCGATGCCTCTGATGCAACACTTGATCCTGAGTTGATTGCAGCTATGCAACAATTGAATGTGAGCTATGCTCAATTTTTTGCAAATGCGGTGAACACAACCAATAAAGGAATTGATATAGTTGCGGATTATAATACACGTTGGGGGAACCAGGCATTCAGGGGTTTATTTACTGCCAATTTCCAGGACATGACAATTGATAAAATAAATGTTCCGGCAAAACTCAATGATACCAAAGATCACCAGGAAACTTTTTACAGTGACCGGGAACAGGCATTCCTGTTGGCTTCTGCGCCAAATACCAAGGCTGCATTAAGCCTTGAATATACAATCAATAAATTTTCTGTTGGTAGCAGGCTCACGTATTTTGGATCGGTTACCTTATTAGGTTATGGTGAAGATGGCCTGGGTATAGACCCAATGGTTCCTACAGATTATCATCCCAACCGCTATGTGCCGGATGTATATGTGTATAATGAAAAAGTGGTTACTGATCTTTTCTTTAGTTATCAATTCAATAAATCATTCACCTTATATTTTGGGGCGGATAACTTGTTGAATGTGCATCCCGATCTTGGTGCAAATGTAAGGGCCAAATATTGGGCATTTAATAATGAAACCGGTGGGCCCTGGGATTCTGTGCAAATGGGTGGAAATGGTACACGCCTCTTTGCCCGGCTTGCTTTTAAATTTTAATTGTACTGTAATCAGTCATCCATATTCAACAATCAATCATTAATAATCAATTATCTGATCATTTTTTTAAGTAATTCAATGGAAAAGGAAGCCTGTTGAAATGCACGCTGGTATAGGGCTGAAGTTTTGCGCCGAAATTTTCATAAAAACTTTTAATACCCGGAATATCTGAGCCTTCAAAATCAAATACCAGGTTTTTACTACAAAATTCTTGCATCACTTTATCCAGTAAAAAATGATTGGCGGACATTTTCCTGCCATTATTAGTTGTACTGTTCATCATATTATACAG
>CAYXHX010000081.1:0-3289 GCA_964464835.1 uncultured Chitinophagaceae bacterium
ACGCTGCCACCAACAGTTACAGCTATACCGATAAAAATCCATTGTATGGAGATAACTATTACCGCATTAAAGAAAATGCAGCAAACGGCACTTTCACGTATAGCCAAACTTTAAAAGTGGTGTTTGAAAACGTCAGCAATATTTCCTTATATCCCAACCCTGCAAAAAATACAGTCACCATAAAAGGGCTTAATAAAAATGCAACTGCGGTAATAAAAATTACGGACATGAATGGAAGGGAAATAAGTAAAGAAAGTTTTTCTAATTCAACCAGTACAACACTTTCAATAAAAGCATTAGCGCAGGGAAGTTATTTTATTTTAGTAGAACAAAATGGAAAAGTGACGAAGCTGAGAATGGTGAAAGAATAATTGTTTCCGCCGCGGCGGAGATAATGGATAATTGTTAATGGTTTCCGCCGCGACGAAGTGAATGGTTAATTTTTTGAAACCGGGATAGCGCATAATTCCGGTTTCAATTTTTTATATAAATATTCAATAATCCATTTTCAATAAATCAATTTTCATTTGTCAAAAAACAATACCAAAGATTGTTTAAATTAAAAATTACGTCCCGATGGATGGGATGTGATTTTTCATTCGCAATTAAATGGATTTTTTGTTTCATTTTTTTAATATTCAATAATCAATATTCAATAAATCAATTTTCATTTGTCAAAAAAATCAAAACCAAAGATTGTTCCATCAGGGCGAATGAAGAAAAGTGTTGTCCGTCGTGGCGGATCTTTTCTTCCTGTAGTATTAAATGGTAACACTATTTTCACCCGAACTAGTTCATCCTGAAAACTTATATTTGTTTCATGAAAAAAATATGCTGTTTCTTACTCATTCCATTTTCAATCTCCGCTCAACATTTCACATCTTCTGAAGTAAATAAGTGGGCACAGCAGGCAAAACAAGTTTCAATTATTCGTGACAATTATGGCATCCCGCATGTATATGGCAAAACCGATGCTGATGCGGTTTTTGGCCTGCTATATGCCCAGTGCGAAGATGACTTTCAACGCGTGGAACTGAACTATATTGAAAAACTTGGCCGGCTATCAGAATTGAATGGCGAAAAAGATTTGTACAATGATTTACTGATTCGATTAATCATTGATACTGTTGAAGCAAAGCAGGATTATGAAACTGCCCCACCCTGGTTGAAAAATTTGTGCAATGCTTTTTCCGATGGCATCAATTATTTTTTATATACACATAAAAATATTAAACCACAATTGCTGAATCGTTTTGAACCATGGTTTCCTTTGTTGTGGACAGATGGAAGTATTGGCGCTATCAGTGTGGCAGATATTGGCATGGATGAATTAAAAAATTTTTATGGTGGTACTTCCATACCAATTACGAAAAAAAATGTGGTAATGGAATCGCCTGCCGGCTCAAATGGTTTTGCCTTTTCACCTTCCATTACAGCATCACATCATGCGATTTTATATATCAATCCACATGTTACTTTTTACTTCCGGCCTGAAGTGCATATGGTGAGTGAAGAGGGCTTAAATGCTTATGGCGCTGTAACCTGGGGGCAATTTTTTGTGTACCAGGGATTCAATGAACATTGCGGATGGATGCATACATCAAGTTATACGGATGTGTCAGATACTTATATAGAAAAAGTTTCAGAAAAAAATAATGAGCTGTATTATTTGTATAATAATTCAGAGAAAAAAATTGTGCAGAAAAAAATTGACATTCAATATAAAAACGGCAATACTATTTCAACAACATCTTTCAACACTTACTATACAGGGCATGGGCCGGTAATGGCAAAAAGAAATGGAAACTGGATTAGTGTGAAATCCAATAACCGTGATATCAAAGGGCTTGAACAAAGTTGGCTACGTACCAAAGCAACAAGTTTTGTTGCATATAAAAAAGTAATGGATATGCTCGCCAATACATCCAACAATACGGTATATGCAGATGCGGAAGGAAATATTGCATACTGGCATGGGAATTTTATTCCCAAAAGAGATACCACTTATGACTGGTCAAAACCTGTAGATGGAACCACTTCAGCAACGGAATGGAAAGGCCTGCATCCTGTAAATGAAAGTGTACATATATATAACCCGCCAAATGGGTGGATTGAAAATTGCAATTCCACTCCTTATACAGTTGCGGGAAAATATAGCCCCTTGAAAAAAAATTACCCTGCATATATGGCTACTGAAGGACAAAATTTTCGGGGTGTGAATGCATTGAGGATTTTAGGAAATGAAAAAAATTATACGATTGATAAAGTGATTGAAAAAGGCTACGACACGTATTTACCGGCTTTTGAAATTTTGATTCCGGCATTGATAAAAACTTATGAGCAATCAAATGAAAATTTAAAAAGTTCATTAAAATCGCCAGTGGATGTTTTGAAAAAATGGGATTATCATTGCGCTGAAAATTCCGTTGCAACTACACTCGCTGTTTATTGGGGTGAAAAATTATTACCGGCTATTTTTCATACTGCAGTTATGAAAGAAAATGAAAATGATTTTGTAGAAAAAACAACAACTTTTGCTGCAAAAGCAAAGGCAGACGAATTGCTGAAACCTTTATTGACAACCATTTCACAGCTTACTGATGATTTTGGGAAATGGGAAATCCCCTGGGGAGACATCAATCGTTTTCAAAGAATTTCCGGTGATATAAACAACCACTTTGATGATGACAAAGCAAGTTACCCTGTAAGCTTTGCAGCTTCTACATGGGGCATGCTTCCATCGTATGCAAGCCATGCATTTCCCGGCACCAAAAAAAGATATGGCGTACATGGCAACAGTTTTATCTGTGCCGTAGAATTTGGGGAAAAAGTAACAGCTAAGTCTTTACTTGCCGGCGGTGAAAGCGGCAATCCCAACTCAACGCATTTTTTTGACCAGGGAAAAATGTATTCAAAAGGGGTTTTCAAAAATGTATTATTTTATAAGGAAGATGTATTAAAAAATGTGGAAGAAAATTATCATCCCGGCGAAAGATAATGATCTTTTTATTTTCAAATCTGCGATTTGTTATTCGTATAAAACTGTTTTCAAATAATATACTTTCGGGTCTGCAATGGGCATTGTAGTGCTGTTTATTTCGATACCATTTGCATCTACCATCATTCTTTTCAAGCCTGTATTCGTTTGTATATCTACAGGTAAACTACCATTGAAATTCAACAGTTTTAAAACATATTTGTTTTCCTCTTTTTGGTGGATACTAATGGCAAGTTTATTTGTAGTGCGCAAATAAAAATCAAATAATGGCTTGAGGTTCTGTTGTGCCTT
>CAYXHX010000081.1:3299-9453 GCA_964464835.1 uncultured Chitinophagaceae bacterium
GTTAGTCCTTTTGCGGCTATGCAGATGGCTTAGAAAGTATTTTTCCACATCATCTGTTGTTACCTGGTTGCTATATGTATATAATGGATCAGTTACAAAACCTTTTAATGCAGGGAAAAATAAACTGTCACCCAATACATATCTTAATGTATGCATGAAAAATGCGCCCTTGCTGTAAATGTCCGGCTGATAAGCATCTTCTTCCACCACTTCATCGCCTAAAACAATAGGCTGCTTATTTTGTATATGAAAACTACTTTGTTTCATTTTTTCTAAATAAGCATTTTCGCCTTCAGCTTCGCGAACATATAAAGCATCCCCAAAACTGCAAATACCTTCTTGTATCCAATAATGCGCCCAATCTTTTGCAGTTACTTTATTCCCCCACCATTCATGCCCGAACTCATGATGCATCAGCCAATCAAAATCCTGGCCGCCAACTTTTACATATTTAAAATTATTCCCGTAGGCATTCATCGTTTGATGTTCCATGCCGAGATGCGGTGTTTCGCAAATGCCAATTTTTTCTTTTACAAAAGGATATTCGCCAAAATATTTTTCCTGAACATGTATTGTCCTTTCGAGAATATCCAAATGATGTTGTGCTTTACTTGCATGTATGCTTAAAACATAAAACTGGATAGGTACAATATTGCCATCCACAGTAGTATAATTCCGTGTGACCACATCATATTTTCCCACATTAAAAAGAATGCAATAATTGTTGATGGGATAATTTGTTTTCCAATGAAATGTAGTTTTATTACTAGTATTCTTTTTATACATTAATAATCCGGGGCCTGCAACAGTAAGGCCTTTGGGAACAGTAATGATTAAGTCAGCGCCTTCATTGGGTTCATCGCTTGGATGGTCTTTGCAGGGGAATAAAATTTTGGCGCCTTCGCCTTCATCGGTAATGGCAATCCAGGGATTTCCAAGTGAATCTTTCGCCCAAGTAAATCCACCATCCCAAGGCGGCCGTTTTGCAACCTGTGGTGTACCTGCATATTGCACCTTTATAATTTGCCTGCCTGTATCAAAACCATTATGAGATAAGATATATAAAAAATCATCTTGCTGAATGAATGGTGTTTCTTTTTTGTTCACCCATACATTACTTACTTTCAAAACATGCTGAAGGTCTAATAATAAACTGTCTGTTTTTTTGTTCAACAGCAAATTTATTTCTGCATACCCATCAATACTTTTATTGTCAATATCTATATTTAAAGAGATCGTATAATGGCGGATGTCCAGGATGGCCTGCAACGGTTTTAAATGCCCGCCACTAATGGGTTTTTGGGAATATGCAAAAAAGGAAACCAATAACAATAATGTGATGAATATTTTTTTCATGATAATTATTTTTAAATAGTTTTTGATTGCATGATCAAATTTGTTTTGTTTTTATATAGCCATTCGTTTTCAGCCAATTGACAATTTTAATTCGTTGGTCACCTTGTATTAAAATAATTCCATCTTTAGAGCTTCCGCCTGTACCGCAAAAATTTTTTAATTTTTTTTCCAAAATAGCCAGGTCATCTTGCTTGCCAACAAATCCATAAATTGCTGTCACTGTTTTTCCGGCACGATGTTTTGTTTCGAGTTTTATTTGTAACGGTTGCATTGCCGGTAACAACGTTTCGGTTAAGTTTTCATCCTCGTCAAATTGAAACGAAGAATCCGTGCTATAAACAATTCCGTTACTGTTGAATTTTTTTTTAGGCATAAAAAAAATTTAATTAAACACTGCTTTCAAACTCAAATCAAGGCTTTTTGCCTGGTGAATCAACGCACCTACGCTTATAAAATCTACACCTGTTTCTGCGTATGAAATAATGTTATCCAGGTTGATGCCGCCACTCGCTTCAGTTTGAAAATAATGACCAATCATTTCTAAAGCTGTTCGTATTTTATCCGGGGAAAAATTATCCAGCATCACGCGAAAAACTTTTCCTTTTGCATGATCTGCAACTAATTTTACTTCTTCAAGATTCCTGGTTTCCACTTCAATTTTCAAATCCAATTTATTTTCCTGTATATATGCCCATGCTTTTTCTATAGCAGGAATAATTCCGCTGCAATAATCAATATGATTATCTTTCAGCATAATCATATCATATAAGCCGAAACGATGATTAATAGCGCCACCAATTCGAACAGCTTCTTTTTCGAGTAGTCTAAAATTGGGTGTTGTTTTCCTTGTATCAAGGATTTGAGTGTGAAAGCCTTTTATTTTATTTACATATTCCCTTGTTAAAGAAGCAATGCCCGACATACGTTGCATACAATTTAATACCAGCCTTTCACATTTTAATATGGTGTGAATATGGGCTTCTACTGTAAATGCTTCTTCACCAACAGACATTTCATCACCATCATTTTTGAAAGCATGAAAAATCGCGGCTTGTTCTGTAAAGGCAAATATTTTTTTTGCAACATCTATTCCTGCTAAAATGCCCGCTTGTTTTATTTTCAAAACAGCTTTACCTTTTTGAGATGCCGGTATACAACAAAGGGTTGAATAATCACCGGGGCCTACATCTTCTTTAAAAGCTTCCTTTATAAACTGATCTAATGCTTGTTCCAAAAAAATTTTTATTTAAAATTGATAACAAATTTACACAGAAAAATGGGTTCGTCATGGAATAAAAAACCCGCCTGGAAAAGCGGGTTTAAAATTTACAATCACAAAAATATTATCGTTTCTGTCTTCTTTTTGGAAAAAAGTTTCCACTCGGCAATTTTATGGATGTACCTTCAGGTGCACCATAGTGCGTCATTGCACAGCGAAATCCAATAGAACTGCTACTTTCATCTTCTTCCAGGAAACGCCTTGTTCCCGGGCTTAACCAATAAGGCATATCCAACCAACTACCACCTTTATATACCCTTGATTTATCACTCACCAAAGTAGTAACTCCATAACCATAATATACACGGCTTGCAGAATCACCATCTAAATAATCAATTGCATAAGACCTTTGATAATTTCTCCTGTTAGCAAGTGCAGAATCAGATTCAGGAATATATTTTATTCTGCCAAGGCTGTCGCGCAGGTTGCCTTGTCCGCCACTTAAATCAACTTTTGTAAATACGTTACCACGGAATGGGTTCAGGTCATCTTCTTCGATGCCGGTAGTTGGCCTGTAAACATCAGCTACCCACTCATTTACATTTCCACTCATATTGTACAACCCGAAACCATTTGGATAAAAAGATGTCACAGCAGATGGAATTGCAGAACGGTCATTCAAACCACCGGGCGTACCCATATAGTCACCATTACCTCTTTTAAAGTTTGCCAGGAAAGCTCCTTGCATGGTTCCTTTCCGGGTACCTCTTAAATTATCAAAGCCATCATTTTTCCAGGCGTACAATTGTTTGTTGGCAATTAATTCTTCCCCTCTTTTCTTTTCTTTTTTACGAGGTTGAGGATTTTGATTAATATAACCCAATGCTGCATATTCCCATTCCGCTTCCGTAGGTAGGCGGTAGTCCGGGAAAATAATGCCATCTTCAAATTTTACAGTAGTACGAGGCCTTCCCTGTGCATCCACTAATGGATTCTTTTTTGGTTTTCCGGGAATACCTTCATATTCACCCATCAGGTATGATTTTGTATTAAAATTATCCTGGCCACCGCCATTCATTTCCTGCTTGATTACATTTTTATTTTGATAGCCCCTTTTGATTAATTCCAATTCATTTACACGGTCTGTACGCCAAATGCAGAAATCATGTGCCTGTCTCCATGTAACACCCACAACCGGGTAATAATTATATGCAGGATGACGGAAATAATATTCTACCATCGGTTCATTATAGGCCAATTCGCTTCTCCAAACCAAAGTATCCGGCCTTGCACCATCCAAAACAGCCTGGTATTGAGGATCGGAAAAAACATTTTCCAGCCAATTTAAATATTCGCGGTAATGCACATTGGCAACTTCAGTTTTATCTATAAAAAATGAATTGACAGTAACACGGCGTGGAATATTATTCCAATCGCTCATCACATCTTCCTGTGTGGCGCCCATGGTGAATGTGCCACCCTGTACAAAAACAAGGCCGGGCCCGGTTTTAATATCTTTTGGTTTGGTTACATTGTAACCGCCCTGGTTTTTATCATTATAATTCCAGCCGGTAACTGCGCTTTGTTCATGCTTGTTTTTATTGAACAGCCCGTATTTACAGGCAGGCAGCGCTAATGCAACGAGTGCCAGCCAGGAATAATTTCGAAATTTTTTAAACATCTTCAATGTTGGTTTTTTCCTAATTAGAATATAGAAACGATATCAATTATAAAATATTGCAAAAATGCAGGTGCAATTTGCGAATATATGGGCATAAAAAAATTTTTATTTCAATAAAATAAAAAAATTCTATGGTCCCATACCTTTTTTGCTCAAAAAAACGTTTCTGTGGTTATTGTCAAATTAAAAATAATGTACCCTATATTTGCCGCTCAACATTTTTATTCCATTTTTATTCCGGCTAAATTACCTGCTTATTGAAAAAATTTACATTCAAGTTGAAATGCTTTGATTGCCATCAAGATTTTTCAACAAATTTCAAAAATCTAAATACACATAAATGAATCAAATGCAGACGAAAGCCATTGCCTTCATCTTAATTGCCGGCAGTATCTTTTCACAACAGGTACAAGCGCAGGATCAAACAGCACCAATCAATATTGTTACAACTGCCGTTCCTTTCCTCAGAATTTCACCAGATGCACGTGCGGGTGGAATGGGGGATGCAGGAATAGCAATCAGCCCGGATGCGAATGCCGGATTTTGGAACCTGGCAAAAACTCCTTTTGCAAAAAGCAATGGTTCTGTAGGGTTAACCTATACGCCCTGGTTAAAAGATATAGCACAGGATGTATTTCTTGCAACGGTTGCAGGATATTACAAATTAGATGATGAACAAGCTATTTCTGCTTCATTGAGGTATTTTAATCTTGGGCAAATTCAATTTACAGATTTTAATGGTAACCCGCTTCAAACGAGCAGGCCCCGTGAATTAGCTTTTGACCTGGGGTATTCCCGTAAACTCTCAGATAATTTTGCTGTAGGTGTTGCACTTCGCTACATTAATTCCAATTTGGCTAATGGAAGCTTCGGTGGTGTAACTTATAAAGCAGGCAATGCTTTTGCAGCTGATCTATCTTTATATCATGACGGCACTGATGATGTAGGCGCCGGTTTAACTTATGGTTTATCTCTCTCTAATCTCGGTTCGAAAATTGGTTACACCAATGATGCGCAGAGCAAAGATTTTATCCCTGCCAATATGGGCGTTGGGGCTGCTTATAGTTGGGTGTTTAATGAAACCAGTAAATTTACACTTGCATTGGATATTAATAAATTATTAGTTCCTGCCGTACCTGAATATACAGGTGATAATACGATTGATTCAACCAATCTTTCCAATTATCATAATTACAGTATTTTCGAAAGTTGGTTTAAATCATTTAGCAATAAAGCCATCACATTTTCACCTGGTGCAGAATATATTTACAATGACCAGTTTGCCATACGTGCCGGATATTTTTATGAAGGAAAAAACCAGGGAGGCCGCCGGTATTTCACCGCCGGTGTTGGTTTGAAATACAGTGTCTTTAATATTAATTTTTCATACCTGGCACCTTCAGGCAATGGGGTGACAAGAAACCCATTATCCAATACACTACGTTTCAGTTTATTATTTGATTTGGATAATTCGGGAGGAGGAGCATATTAAATTGAATGACATCAATCGTAGATAGAAAATTTTTAAAAATATTGGCTGTTGTGCATTTTACACACGGCCAATTTTTATTTTTACAAATATGAATATGAGGATTGGAACAGGAATAGATTTTCATAAGTTAGAAGAAGGCCGTGATTTTTGGCTTGGTGGCATAAAAATACCACATTATAAAGGCGCAATTGGACATAGTGATGCGGATGTTTTACTTCATGCTATTTGTGATGCATTACTTGGCGCTTTAAGCCTCGGCGATATTGGAAAACATTTCCCGGATACGGATATGTCCTATAAAAATATTGACAGTAAAATTTTATTGAAAAAAACCTATGCGCTTGTACAAGAGAAAAATTATAAAATTGTAAATATTGATAGTACACTTTGCCTGGAGAAACCAAAG
>CAYXHX010000082.1:0-788 GCA_964464835.1 uncultured Chitinophagaceae bacterium
GCGTTTACGTCGCATCCGGCAAGGAACAGACAACAGTTTCAAACGCTAAATTGCCTGATGCACTACGCTTATCAGGCCTACATGATCTCTGCAATATATTGAATTTGCGTGCTTTTGTAGGCCGGATAAGGCGTTCACGCCGCATCCGGCAAGAAACAGCAAACAATCCAAAACGCCGCGTTCAGCGGCGTTTTTTCTGCTTTTCTTCGCGAATTAATTCCGCTTCGCAATTTATCCATAAAATAAATAAATTGTTTACGGCAAACATCTTTTCCATTGGGCACTTCAGAACGGTGAAAAGGGGCTTGTACCATTCTCTCCATTTGTTTCAATCTTCCCAATTCCCGGCCATGTACGATGCTCATACAAATACCCTGCTGCCCGGCACGGCCTGTCCGCCCGCTACGATGTGTATATACTTCCATATCATCCGGCAATTCATAATTTATAACGTGCGTGATGCCTTGTACATCTATGCCTCTTGCAGCAACATCTGTTGCTATTAATAATTGAAGTGTCTTATCCCGGAATTGCCCCATCACTTTATCTCTTTGAGGTTGGTTGAGGTCTCCATGCAATGCATCAATATCATATCCTTCACGTGTCAATTTCTCAGCAATGTTTTGGGCATCAATTTTAGTCCTTGTAAAAATTAAACCATAAATACCGGGATTAAAATCAATCAACCTTTTCAACGCTTCATACCGGTATTGAGCCGGTACCACATAATATTGATGATCAATATTTTTATTCCCTGTATTTGCTTTTCCTACGGTAACTTCCACAGG
>CAYXHX010000082.1:798-8168 GCA_964464835.1 uncultured Chitinophagaceae bacterium
CGCCGGATTTCAGCTGGCATTGTAGCGCTGAACAGCCATGTACTTTCGCGATTTGGTGTATTTTTTAAAATAAATTCTATATCATCCTGGAAACCCATGTTTAACATTTCATCGGCTTCATCCAATACTACATATTCAATTTCTTCCAAATGAATGGCTTTTCTTTCGATGAGGTCAATTAACCTGCCTGGTGTAGCTACCACTATTTGAGTACCTTTTTTTAAATCACGGATTTGTAACCCGATAGATGCGCCGCCATATACAGCTACAATTCCAATTCCGGGTGTATGTTTTTTAAATAAAAGAATTTCATTTACAATTTGGATGCACAATTCACGTGTAGGGCAAACGATAAGCGCCTGTGGGCTTTTTTTAGAAGCATCAGTTAATTGTAGTAATGGCAGCCCGAATGCGGCTGTTTTTCCTGTGCCTGTTTGGGCGAGGCCAATAAAGTCTTTGGTGCCATTTAATAAAACCGGGATGGCTTTTTGCTGGATAAGGGTAGGATTTTCAAAACCTAATTCGTTGGTTGCCTGTATTAGGTTTTCGTGCAGGCCCAACGATTCAAAAGTTGTCATGTAAAAAAAATTTTTGCAAAGGTAGATTTAAAAAAGCAGGTAAAATGGTAAAGTAAAAAAAAGTCATTCCGTAGAGACGGAACGACTTCAACGATTGCTTGCCATATAAAAATTTTCACACTTTATTCCGCAAGCCGAATAATCATTTACTCAGATCCTGGTAAATTACATTTTTGCTTTAACTGAATCAGTAGCTGCTTTAGCTGCAGAATCAATCATAGTTTTAGCTGAATCTACAGTTGCTCCGATAGAATCTTTTGCTGCATTAGCCATAGAATCTACGTTAGTCATAGCAGAATCTACAACAGTGTCAGTTGAAGTTCCGGTGCCACAAGCTGCAAAAGCGCCAATAGCAAGTACAAATAATAACTTTTTCATGTTCCTTTTTTTTGATTTAATGAATGTATACGGTAATTAATACAGGTAGTCAATAAAAGTAACCCATGATTAAAAATTTTTTTTAAAATAAAATGAATTCCTGCTTTTTGGGTTACTTTTATTCTATTTTGGTATTAAAATTAGCGGTAGATGCCTGAACTTAGTGAACAAGCCTTATTGAAAAAATTGGCGGAGAATGATTCTAAAGCTACGGAAATCATTTACAAGAATAATTTTAATATGGCCCGGCATTTCATCCTGAATAATAATGGCGACCATGAAGATGCCAAAGATATATTCCAGGAAGCAATGATTGTTTTATATGAAAATGCTAAAACAGAATCATTTGTATTGAATTGCCAGTTAAAGACTTATCTCTATTCAGTATGCAGGCGTCTATGGTTGAAAAGGTTGCAGCAGGCAGGCAGGTTTACAGTGCTTATGGAAGGCGTTGAAGAAACAATTCCTGTAGATGAAGACCTGGATCACCACCAAAAGTTGTCGAATGAATTTGTGCTGATGGAAAAAGCAATGGAAAGCCTCGGGGAACCTTGCAAAAGTTTATTGGAAGCCTATTACCTGGAAAAGATGGGCATGAATGAAATAGCGGAAAAGTTTGGATATACAAATGCCGATAATGCAAAGAATCAAAAGTATAAATGCATGATGCGGTTAAAGAAAATATTTTTTGCACATTATAATATTGGAGAGTGATGGAAGATTTACAACTACTTGAAACAATCGAAAAATACCTCGAAGGCAAAATGACGGAAACTGAAATTGCCTGGTTTGAAAATTTACGCAATACAACACCGGAGATAGACCAAATGGTGGTTGAGCATAAATTATTCAACCAGCAAATGGAGGAATATTCCCATCACATTAATTTCAAACAATCCCTTCAATCCATTCACAACCGGCTCGCATCTAAAGGTGATATTGAAAATGACCAGCTTTCCACAAGAAAAGCAAAAGTGATTTATCTCTGGAATAAATATAAAAGGGATACGGCTATAGCAGCTTCCATTGCAAGTATTACTGCACTTGTCATTTATGGATTGGTCAGTTTCTTTGCTCCCGTTGCAAAAATGAATGACCTGCAACAGCTCAGCAAAAAAATTGACCAGGTACAAAGAAACCAGCAAATGCAGGGAGCCCGGCTTCGTGAATTTGATTCTAAAATTCCGAAGGGCTATACGATTACTGCAGGCGGTACAGCTTTTTTAATTGATGGCAAAGGGTATTTAATCACCAATGCACATGTCATGAAAGGATCAGGCGCTGTGGTAGTGAATAATAAAGGCAATGAGTTTAAAGCAAAAATCATTACTGTTGATATGGAAAAAGACCTTGCCCTCCTGAAAATTGATGATGATGATTTTAAGAAATTCAATTCTCTTCCATATAGTATTTCCAAATCCAATATTGACTTAGGAACCGAAATTTTTACGTTAGGTTATCCCAAAGATGAAATTGTGTATAGCATGGGATATCTCAGTGCACGTAATGGTTTCAATGGTGATACTTCCAATTTTCAAATATCCCTCAACGCCAATCCCGGTAATTCCGGTGGCCCGGTTTTTAATAGCAAAGGCGAAATTGTAGGCATTATCAGCACCCGCCAGGCACAAGCCGAAGGTGTAGTTTTTGCAGTAAAAGCAAAGAATATTTTTGATATGCTGAAAGATTTAAAGGAAACCGATACAAGCTTCAGGGGAATAAAAATGCCGGTATATACTTCTTTGAAAAATGAGAGCAGGGTTAAGCAAATTAAAAATGTGGAAGATTATGTATTCCTGGTGAAGTCTTATAATTCCAATTAATCCCGGGTGGCATTATTTATTTGGATTAGCTAAACATTTTTTCAGCTTCAAGTAAACTTTCCATTGTTCCTACATCTTTAAATTTTCCTCCTGAATGATCAAAAGACATGATCGTTTGCATTTTACATAATTCAAGATAGGAATCAATGATTGAAAATTTTCCTTCCTCTTTGAGATGTTCAAAAATAGCATTCTCCAGTACATGAATACCGCTAAATGCCTTTGGGTAAAGCATTTCAGCGTTTTTTGACATTTTAGTTTCCCCGCTTTTTAAATTTTTCCATCCACCTAATTCATTTTTAATATTAAATAACAAAACCCTTGAAGAATTTCTTGATGTTGTTGCTAAAGTAGCAAGTGGCTTAAATTTTTTATGTGCTGATATCATTGCAGATAAATGTAAATCGGTGAGCACATCTGTATTCATCAAGACAAAAGTATTTTCATGTATTAAAAAATCTTTTGCTCTTTTTAATCCTCCTCCTGTTTCCAAAACGGCATCTGTTTCATCACTGATGTCAATGTGGCTACCCCATCCATTATTTCTTTTTATTTCATTGATTATTTGCGATGCAAAATGATGCACATTTACCACTACTTCATCTATGCCAAATTGTTGGAGATATTCAATATTTCTTTGCAATAAACTTTTCCCATTTACCAAGGCCAATGCTTTAGGATGCTGATCTGTCCAGGGTTTCAGGCGCTTGAAAAAACCGGCTTCAAGCAACATAGCTTTCATATTGAATACAAATTTTTCATGATACAGGATTCTTTTCGGTGATCCAGGCAGGTTCATTCAAATGCCTGAGCATCGTTTTTACTTTATATTTATTTTTCAAATGGCGGTTCATTTGTTCTGCAGCATATACACTGCGATGCTGCCCACCCGTGCAACCAAAATTGATGGAAAGATGTGAAAACCCTCTGTGCAAATAATTTTCTACATGAATGTCTATAATATCAAAAATGCTGTTTAAGAAAATGTTCATTTCAGTTTCTTGCTCCAAATAATTAATTACGGGTTTATCTTTCCCGGAAAGTTTTTTATACATCTCAATTCTTCCGGGATTTAAAATTCCTCTGCAATCAAAAACATAACCGCCGCCATTGCCGGAGTTGTCTGTTGGGATTCCTTTCTTGTAAGAGAAACTTGAAATCTCAACTACCAAAGGAGTAACTTCATCTGCAACAGGTGTTTCAAATGTATCAATGATTTTTTTTGACGTAATAATTTTCAAAATTTTATAAAAAGCCGGAAACCTTTCAGTAATTGAATTTCCGGACAGAAACAGTTGAAGGTTTTTTAAAGCAAATGGGATACTCGAAAGAAAATGTGCTTTTCTTTCAAATAAGCCACGGAAGCCATAAGCGCCCAAAACCTGTATCAATCTTATTAACACATAACCATTGTATTGAAAGTGAAAATTTTCGGTATTTATTTTTTGCGGGAGCAATGATTGTATTTCTTGCATATAAATTTCCAGCAATTGCTTTTTCCATTTGGCAGGCAATGAAGCTTTTGCCTGCCAGAGCAAGCTGGCAATATCATATTGCAAATGCCCTTGCATGCCTCCCTGGAAATCTATGAAATAGATGGCTTCATTTTTCACCATTACATTGCGGCTTTGAAAATCACGAAACAGGAAAAATTCATGTGTATTATCTATGAGGCTTGAAGAAAATTTTTCGAAGTCATCGAGCAATGCCTGTTTATCATACGGGATTTTTAATGTATCAATAAAATAATATTTGCAATACAGGAGATCATTTAAAATGGCTTGTTTTCCAAACTCCTTTGTGGTAAGGCAATTTGTATAATCCATTCCCTCATGGCCTTTCACTTGCAACTGTGCAAGCAGTTTTACAGTTTGTGTATATAGGGAAAATACGTGGTCTGAAAATCCTTCTTTTTCAAGAACACTTAATAATGAAATATTTCCTAAATCTTCCTGGAGATACAATTTGCCATTTTCACTTGCAATAAAGATTTTTGGTACAGGGATATTTTTTTTAATAAAGTGATTGGAGAATTTTATAAATGTAGCATTCTCCTTTGTATTTTCATTGTAAGTAGCAATACAGGTAGCATCTTTTTTCCAAACCCTGAAGTACTCACGGTCACCACCACCACCCACTAATTTATCAATGGTATCCGGGTTAGTACCCGCATATTGCAAATAGAGTTTTTTAATTCCTTCTAAAATTTCTTGTTGTGTCATATACTATTTACAAAACTACTATCTTCTTGTAAAGCATTTTTTAAAAAATGAAACAAGTTGAATTGAATCAAACAATCAAAATAAATTTCTCTTCAAAAACGGGCAAAGGGAAGATTGAATGAATATCTATTTTTTTTGGCCTCAATCCACTGTCAGAAATTTCTTTTGACAAATCTCCTCCTTTTAAACAAATAAGTGTATTTGGCATTTCGTTGAAATTCTTTTTTTTCAATAAAGGCTTTGACCAATGCCATAAATCACCTATTTGTGCAACGGCGCGCGATACCGCAAAATCAAAACTATTTTTGGGAAGGCTTTCTGCACGCGCATGTACAACCTGTACATTTTTCAAATGTATTTCTTCGACAACAGCCGAAACCACTTTCAATTTTTTTGCAATGCTATCCACCAAAGTAAATTGAACTTCCGGGAAATAAATTGCCAGGGGAATCCCAGGGAATCCACCCCCCGTACCGATATCAATGATTTTAGTACCAGGCCTGAAATCAATTGCCGCTGCAATTGCAAGAGAATGCAAGACATGTTTTTCATATAAGCTTCCAATATCCTTTCTTGAAATCACATTTATTTTGCTATTCCATTCCGCATAAACTTTTTCCAGTTTTTTAAATTGAAAAATTTGTTCATCGGAAAAATCCGAAAAATATTTTAAAATGATGTCCATTAATTCCAGGTTTTTTTTGGTTTTTTCCATAGTGAAGGAAAAAACAAGATGTAATAAAAAAATAACCAAATATCATAGAAAAGAAACAATGGCCAAAGGTCTTTTTCATTCAGTTTCTTCATCGTTTTATGTAAAATAATTGCCTGTATGATTAACCTGGCTGCATAAACCGAAAGTGCAATCCACCATGAATAATAAATAATACTTAACGCAAGTAATGGGTATATCATTACTTGCGTTAATGAAAATAGGCCAAGCCACAACTTATGTTTCCGCGCATAATATTTTGAGGTAGTATAATGCCGGTTCTTTTGCTTTCTCCAACCACTCCAGGTTTTCTCCGGCATACTGATGGTGTGCGCATCTTTGTCTATAACAATTGCCGTATTGGTGCGTGTTGCAGTTTTATTAATAAATAAATCATCATCGCCTCCGGGTGTATGATTGAGCGAAGAAAATCCTTTGACACGGTAAAATATTTCTTTTCGGTAACTGAGATTTCTTCCCACTCCCATGTAAGGTATGCCTGCCAGCGCATAAGAAAAATATTGCAAGGCGCTAAAAAATGTTTCAAAGCGAATAACCTTATTGAGAATGCCTGAGAATTTTTTATAAGCGCCATAACCGAGTACGATCTCTGTTCCAGGCCGATATGCAGCCTGCATTTTTTTTAACCAAAATTCACTTGATGGAACACAGTCGGCATCCGTGAGTAAAACAATTTCATACTTTGAAGATTTTATACCAATGGATAAAGGAAATTTTTTCCCGGGAATCATTTTCGCTTCCTGTGTCAATAAAATGGGGTTCAAATTTTTAAAAGACCTTTGATATTCTTTTAAAATATATTTTTCTGCTGAATTATCATTTACTACAATTACCTCATGCGTTGTTTTATAATCCTGCACCAATACGCCGGGTAAGTTTTTGGCAAGGTTAGCCGCTTCATCACGCCCGCAAATAATGATGGATACAGGGTATTCCTGAGAATCATTTTTTTCAGGCTCTGTATAAAATGCCAGCCTTCTGAAAAAATACAGGTAGTAAAATACCTGGATGCCAATCACTGCCGAGAAAATATAAAAAAGAATTGTCCAGGTTACAGGCGGAATAAACATGCGCAAAAATAATCATCCCTTTGTTACATAAATTACTTAAAGACTGACTTATCCACAATGTGTATTCTTTGTGGAATAAGCTTTCAGCAGTTACATATCTTATATTTGCGCACTTTAGTAAAGTATGGAGGGCCAACTTACATTTGATATTCAACATGCCTGCAATTCAACAAAAGCTAGAGCAGGTAAAATGATAACAAGCCACGGTGAAATCCCAACGCCTGTTTTTATGCCTGTGGGTACTGTTGGTTCAGTAAAAGCTATACCACAAAAGCAGTTGTATGAAGATATCAATGCCCCGATTATTCTTGGCAATACTTATCATTTGTTTTTAAGGCCGGGGATGGAAATCCTGGAAACTGCCGGCGGGCTGCATCAATTCATAAATTGGAACAGGCCAATTTTAACGGATAGCGGGGGTTACCAGGTTTTCTCATTGGCTTCCAACCGAAAAATAAAAGAAGAAGGCGTATGGTTTCAATCGCACATAGATGGAAGCCGGCATTTATTTACACCGGAGAATGTGATGGATATTCAACGAAGCATCGGAGCAGACATAATGATGG
>CAYXHX010000082.1:8178-8470 GCA_964464835.1 uncultured Chitinophagaceae bacterium
CATTTGATGAATGTACTCCTTATCCGAGTGAATATAAAGCCACTCTAAAAAGTATGGAACTCACACATCGCTGGCTCGACAGATGTTTCACACGATTTGAAGAAACAGAAAATAAATATGTAACAGTTCAAAATTTATTTCCGATTGTTCAGGGAGGCATGCATGCAGATTTGCGAAAAATTTCCTGTGATTACATTTCTCAAAAAAATGCTGTGGGGAATGCTATTGGTGGCTTGAGTGTAGGAGAGCCGGAAGAAATGATGTATGAATTTACTGCGCTTTGTTGTGAAAA
>CAYXHX010000082.1:8480-9362 GCA_964464835.1 uncultured Chitinophagaceae bacterium
CTTACCAACGGAAAAACCACGATACTTAATGGGCGTTGGCAATCCCTGGAATTTATTGGAATGTATCAGTCATGGTATAGATATGTTTGATTGCGTAATGCCCACCCGCAATGGCCGGAATGGCATGTTGTTCACTACGCAGGGCGTTATCAATATAAAAAATAAAAAATGGGAAAAAGACTTTTCGGCAATAGATGAGGGATTAGAAAATCATTTCAGCACTTTTTATTCAAAAGCATATTTGCGTCATTTATTTGTTGCCAAAGAATTGTTGGCATTACAAATTGCAAGTATGCAAAACCTGTGTTTTTATCAATGGCTGATGCGGGAAGCGCGAAAGCGAATTTTGGAAAATAATTTCGCCTCCTGGAAAAATGAAATGATCCCGGTTTTGAAAAGACGATTATAAATTCATCCGGCAAGGTTCAATAGATTTGTAAATTTTGTATTTGCTCAATAACTTGCCATAAAAATCGTTGTACAAATAATGTTTTTATTTTTTTAACCAATACAATTCCTTCTTCATTTTATAATGATTTAATTTCGCAGGAATGAAAAAGTATTTTGTTCTCATCGTATTACTCGGCGCATCTTATTTTGTAAAAGCGCAGAATTCTTTTATACAATATCAACAACAATTTCCGCGTGTTGCCTATGCGATGCAATTGAAAGATGATACCTTGAAAAAACAATTTGCCGCTAAAGGCCTGCAATGGCCGGCTTCGCAGATATATATCCGTTCCTTCAAATATGACGGGCAATTGGAAGTATGGGTAAAAAGCAAACCATCCGACACTTTTTCATTATTTAAAACCTACAAGATTTGTGCATTGGCAGGCAGCATAGGGCCAAAAAGAATGGAAGGCGATTTCCAGGTTCCGG
>CAYXHX010000083.1:0-271 GCA_964464835.1 uncultured Chitinophagaceae bacterium
TGTACTGAGGGTTGTCAAGGTCTTCACCAATTTTTCTTGAATACATGCCACCGCCAATTATTTCTTTATTATTTCCCTGCAATGCAATATCTGCCTGGAAACTTAAATAGGAAAAGTCATTGACGGATAATTTTACGCCACCTGATGCAACCCATTTTGGATTTAACTCAACAGGTGGGTTTGTATAAAAAGAATTCATCGGCCTGTTGAAATGATGGTATGCCAATCCTATAAAATAATTACTGACATCACTTTGCCCCAAAGATGAATT
>CAYXHX010000083.1:281-9212 GCA_964464835.1 uncultured Chitinophagaceae bacterium
AGGAAACACCGAAACTTCCATCCCAATATTTATAATTGGATGTTGGGAAAGTTTCACCATCCGGCAGGGCAGGGTTGTAGCCAAAACCATCAAAATGGTTATTGGTGGTAACTTTTGAACGATCAATTTTTCGTTGTACGAGGCCACCCATAAAACCAAAAGAAAGAAACTTTCTTTTATCACCATTAAGGGATTTGTGGTAATTCAATGATGGTAAAAAATTGGTCGTGGTAAAATTTATATCACCTGCACGGTCATAAAGAATTTGCATACCAAATGTGATAAAATCATTCCCTCTGCCAATAGGCTTTTTCACTTCAATATCAAAAGAACCTGTTTGATACGGAGTAGTAGCGCTTCCCCATTGGCTGCGATAAATACCCTGGGCGCGAACATCGCCATTGAAAATACCTGCCAGGGAAGGATTGCGCAGTAATGGCGCATTGAAGAACTGGGAAAAATGCACATCCTGGCTATGCGCAATTTCAGCCATACAGCAAATGCTGATGATAAAAAACCATTTTTGATTTTTCATTTTGGATATTGGATTTATGTAAAAAAATAAAAACTACAACTTCATTTTCCCCGGTACATTACCTGATCAATGTTATATTTCCTTTCACGGGAATTACTTTACTATTCTCACAAACTATTTCCATTACATATACATATACATCAGATGGCGCCGGTTTTCCTTTATACATACCATCCCAACCATCACCGGCAACATTTGGTGTTGCATCCGTTTTATTGAAAACCATTTCTCCCCAGCGATTGAAAATACGAATTGATTTGATGCTGAATAAACCTGTTCCTCTTGCGAAAAATGCATCATTCATGCCATCGTTATTCGGAGAAAAAGTATTTGGTATAAAAATATTATTCTTATCACATAAGATATGGACCGTTGCAACATCCCGTGCTAAACATCCTCCACCATTGATGGCAACACATGTATAGGTTGTGGTTTGAACCGGGCTGGCAATGGGATTGGGAGAATTTGGATCGTCAAGCCCAGTGGTAGGTTCCCATTTCCATTGTGTAATATCCGGTGTTACAGTGGTTTCGAGTTTCACACTTTGCCCTGCCTGAATTGAAATATTATCCTTAAGGATTTGCATTCCGGGTATTGGAAAAACTTTGATGCGCACTACACCGGTATCTACAAAACAATTTTTCCTGTCAGACCCTGTTACCTGGTAATTGATCACCGTATCTTTTGTAGCATGCATTACCGGGTTTGCAATAAAGGGGTTATCCAGGAAGGTTGAAGGTGACCATGTATATTCAATGGAACCTTCAGCATGCAATTGTACTGTACCGCCAATACATAGAGAATCATTGCCGGATGTGGCGAGCGATCCGGGTTGTATTACTTGTACAGTAATAGAATCTACAGCGCTACAACCCAGGGCATTTGTACCATGTACAACAAAAGTTGTGGTAGAATCCGGTGAAACCGTTGGGTTTGCGCAATTCATACAACTGATATCCGGGTTGTATTCCCATACATAGTTTAGTGCACCACTGGGCTGTAACACATAATTACCAAATTTGCAAATGGTGGTATCTATGCCTGCATTCACATCCGGAGGGGCCAATAAATTAATCTGCCTGTATGCAGTATCAGCGCAACCCGCATTATTATATGCAACTGCAGTTACGGTATATTGGTTTGGTTGTGAATAAGTGACCGGCAGTGGGTTTTGGAGGTTAGAAACGGCCCCGTTCCCAAAGTTCCAGTTCCAATTGAGAACGGCTGAATCAGGGGATATTATATTCCCATTAAATGTAAGTGAAAGCGGCGTACAACCTGTACTATCACCAAGGATGCTGATTTTTGGTGATGTTGCAATTTCAATAGGTGTATTTAATGCAGCTGTATCCACACAGCCATTTTTTGTGGTTACAACTAAAGTAACCTGGTATGTGCCTGCTGATGTAAATAAATAGGAAACTTGTTTACCATCAGCAGTACTATTATCCGGGAAAATCCAATGATAATTTTGAATAATATCATTTGAAAAAGAAGAATCCGTAAATACAAGTGTGCCTGAGTCGCAAAATTGTTTGTTCATTACAGTCGGTACTGCGGTAACATCATATACATGAATGGAATCAAGCCCTTTAATAGGAACCTGGCAGCCAAATGCATCACTAAGGATTAATTTTGGCATATAAGACCCCGGTGCATAGCGATGGGTAGTAGTATTGGAACTTGTAGCGACCGTTGTACCATCACTGAAATCCCAAATATATTGAACCGTATTTTGTGCTTTGGATTTGAAATTGATTTCGCCCGGAACGCAAACATTCAGAGGATCATATTCAATATTTCCGGTAGGGCCTTTGATTTCTATATTTCTAATGATTGAATCTACGCAACCACCATTACCAGTCACTTTCAGGGTTACCGGGAAAGAGCCGGCACTATTGTATAAATGGGTTGGAGATAATATTGTAGATGTATTTCCATCACCAAAATCCCATGTGAAATCTGAATAATTTTCCGAATTATTCGTAAAAATTACATTTAGTGGGGGACAGGTAGAAAAAGAGTCACTCATGTCAAATTTAGGCAATGGTACAGAAACAATAATGGGCGTTGTAGAAATGATTGAGTCGCGGCAATTATTGGCATCCATAACTAATAGTTGAGGATTGTAAGACCCTTGTACAGTATAAATATGTGATGGGTTTTCAATGGAAGCGATTGAACCATCTTTAAAATCCCAGGTATATTTTAAATCTGAACCATCTGATGTACTTGTGAAATTAATTTTTTTATCTGGACAAACTACAGAATCTGACATGTTGAAAGATGCAGTCGGTTGTGTGATATTGATATAATTTTTTTTGCGCACACTGTCAGTACAACCATATTCATCTGATACGGTTAATTTTATGTCATAATAACCTGCCGCCAGGTAAGCATGTTGGAATGGGCCTGCATTATAGGTCGTTACTGTTTGGTCTCCAAAATCCCATGTCCAGCTTTTAATTGGATGCGAACCATCTGTAGTGGAAGCATCAGTAAAGTCAAATATTTCATTAATACAACCTGTTGATTTTAGCGTATTGAACTTTGCAGTAGGCCCAAAAATGGAGATATTAGTGGTTTGAGTTAATGTATCCGTGCATCCTAAGATATCACGAACAATAACGGTCACCAGGTATGAGCCTGCTTTGCTATATTTATATGTTGTGCTTGTGCCATTTACAACTTGTTTGGTACCATCCCCAAAATCCCATGTGGTATTTAAAATATTTGCTGTATTTACATTTTTTACATCAAAAGTCAACTCCACATTCCGGCAATTGGCTAAAGGTGAAATTGCTAATTGTGGTTGCTCATTTACAACCTGAACGGTTTGACGAATTGTGTCTTCACAAGTATTATTGGCTGTAGATAAAACTACCAGGAATGAACCGGTACTACTATATGTGTGAACCGGGTTTTTATCGGTGGAAGTTGTACCATCACCAAAATCCCATAACCAGGTTAAATCATCGAGAGATTTGTCTTTAAAACTTACTGATTGTTTGTCGCTACAACTATTTTCGAAAGTAAATTTAGCTGTCGGCGGTAATATATGAACATAGTGTTTCTTCTCCAGTGTATCTGAGCAGCCATTATTAAACGCAATCAATGTGATTGAAAAATACCCGGTATCATTGAATTTATGTGTAGCCACCGGGTTTGAATAGGAAACAGAACCCTGGCCAAAATGCCATTCTAATTGTGTGATTGGCCCATTTGTACTTGTGCTTGTAAAAGTGATCGGTAATTTGGCACAAACTTCCAATGGCTCTGCAAAAAAATCTGCGGTTGGCTTATGTCCAACAATTACTGCATGTGGTAAACTATAAGTTGTACTGCATCCTTCAGATGAAGTAAGGGTAAGCGTTACCGTATAATCCCCATCCAAATTATATGTATGTGAAGGATTTGCAGATGTAGAAGTAGTACCATCTCCAAAATCCCATGCATAAGCTGCATTTGTCAAATCAATGTTGGTTATAGGTTTTGGTTTGATAGTATATGGTGTACAACCTGTTATCGGTAATCCTTCAAAACCAGTAATGGATAATTTATGCAGTTTTATACAATCCACAATTTTATATACTGTTTGGCAACCATTCGAGTTTGTAGCAGTAAGTGTTACCGTAAAATTCCCATATTTTGTATACACATGCACCGGGTCTGTATCTGTAGAAGTAGATCCATCACCGAAATTCCATTGGTAACTTACAGCATTTCCTTTTGTTGTGTTTTTGAAATGAACAGTATAGGGCACTGAACAACTTGCAGTATCTGTAACGGTAAATGATGCCGCCGGCCCATCAATTACTTCAACAGTTTTTGTCAATGAATCTTTACAGGAAGCAGAAAATTCATTCACCATTTTCACCTGGTAATTACCGGCTTTAGTATATGTTTTGGTTGGGCTAAAATCAGTAGATGTAGTACCATCGCCAAATGTCCAGAAAACAGATACAGGAATTGGTGTTGTATTATTTGTAATCAATTGTGGCTGATTTGCACAAATAGTGGGTGGAATAAAAAATGATGATTTTGGAAAAGAGAAATCAATTGTAACTGAAGCTGTATCAGTACAGCCTGATGTTGCTGTGGAAGTTAAAATAACTGTATATGTTCCAGGGTTGGTATAGCTATGTTTGGGCGATGGTGAGGTAGAGGTACCGCCATCTCCAAACTGCCAATAATAGGTAAGGTTCCCTGTACCCGTACTCTGATTGGTAAATGTATAAACTGCAGGCGCCTGGCAAATATCTGCCGAAGAAACGGTGAAAGCTGCAACAGTTCCATCATGTAAATCAATTAAATTATTTTTAGTAAGTGTTTTAGAGCAGCCAAAACTATTGGAAACCATCAGGCTTACTCCAAATGACCCTGAAGCAGTGTATGTATGAAATGGTTTAGAAATTGTTGATGTGGAGCCATCACCAAAATCCCATAACCAGGAATTAATGTTCCCGGATGCAGTGGTGCTTTTATCCACGAAACTTACATCAAGTGGGTAGCAACCACTTAAAGGGGATGCATCAAATTCTACTTCGGGTAAACCATACACATTTATATATGCAGTTTTGGTAATTGAATCAGTTTTTGAACCATTAGAAATGATGAGTTTGATAGTATACGAACCGGGTTCAAAATAGGTAGATGAAGGATTTTGTGCGGTAGAAATTACTCCATTGCCTAAATCCCATTTCCAACTTGTAGGATTGCCTGTTGATTTGTCTGTAAATCCTACTATTAAAGGGGAACAGCCCGATGTGGGGTTTGCAATAAAGTCTGCTTTTAGTTGTGCCTGCGAATGTATTGCAGGTACTATTAAAGCGCAAATCAAGAGTGCATGCAAAAGCACTTTTTGAATAGCTTTCATGGACTTGGTTTCTCGTTTAGGAATATTGGATATTGTCTTTCTGTACTTAAACAGAATGTTAAAATAAGAGAATTGTTTTTAAACAGCCAAATTTTTTTTCAACAAGGAAATTTATAAAAGGCAATATATATAATTTAAAAATTCGAAAAAGCCCTAAACTTCAATTGTTCAACAACCCTATTGATTTAAATTTTCACCAATCATCTTTGATGATAATAGAATAAATTTTTATTCGATATAAAAATTTTAAATAGGACAAAAGAATGTGTAAAAAAAAATGACTGCCCATACTTTATCCACATTTGCGAAATGTGGTTTTTCATTCCATCTGATGCATCTTATCTTTAACGCGTTTTTACGATTTATTATAAATCTGGTTAAAATATTTAAATCACTCATCCGTTCACTTCATTATGCATATAAATCCCTTAAAATGCGGCCTTCTTTTTTTTGTCGTATGTATATCAGTTTCTTTACCCGCACAATTTACCAAATGGAATGATGACCCCGATGAAACATTCAAACTGGCAAAAGACTTGTATCAAAAGGAAGACTTCAGCCTCGCATACCCTCTTTTTAAAACCTTGTATTCTTCACAGGATAATAAAGGAAATATTCCCATAAGCATTTGGGAAGAATCAAAATATTATGCCATCATTAGTGGCCTTCAATTAAATGACGAAACAGCAGAATCGGAAGCTGCTGCTTTCATTGAACTAGAACACAATACACCGCGTATTGAAATGATGTCCTGGTTCCTTGCAGAATATTATTATCGTAAAAATAATTTTACGGATGCTTTGAGATATTATGAAAAAACAGGCTTATCTAATTTGGATAACAAGCAAATTGCTCAAATGAAATTTCATGAAGGGTATGCATATTTTACAATGCAACGTTTCAACGATGCAAAACCTTTATTCGATGCCGTAAGACAAATTGCCGGTGATCCTAATTATGTGGCTGCAAATTATTATTATGGGTTCATTTTATTCAGTGAAAAAAGATATACAGAGGCGCTCAGTAGTTTTAAAATCAGTGAAGGCCATGAACCTTACCAAAATGTAGTTCCATATTATATTGCCGAAATCTATTACTTCAATAATGATCGTGACCAGGCGCTGAGTTATGCTGAGAATATCATTAAAAAATCCGGCAATCAATTTTATGACCTGCAACTTAAACAATTGATCGGGCATATTTATTTTGAGAAGAAAGACTTTAAAAATGCATTGCCCTATCTTGAAGAATATGTGAGCAATACAAAAAAAGTAAGCCGGGCAGATTTATATGAATTATCTTTTTGTTATTACCTGGCAGGCCAATATTCCAAAGCGGTAACCGGTTTTAAAGAGCTCGGCGGCCAACAGGATTCACTTGCACAAAACAGTATGTACCTCCTCGCAAAATCATATCTTGAATTGGATATGAAACCAAGTGCGCGCAGTGCATTTTTGTTTTGCTTCCTGAACAGTAGCAATCTTGCTCAAAAGGAAATTTCAAAATTCAATTATGGAAAGCTTTCATTTGAATTGGGTTACACGGATGTGGCGTTGAATGAATTAAAAGAATTTGTGGCCAACTATCCGCGGGCTGAAAACATTTCTGAAGCAAAAGAATTATTGGTGCGCGTAATGGCTAATACGAATAATTTTAAAGATGCTTTAGACCTGCTACAATCAACGGGCTTGCAATCAGAACAAGTAAAAAAAGTGTACCCGAAAATCTTGCTGGGCCGTGCCGAAGAATTAATCAATGACCAACAAATATTACAGGCGGATGATTTGCTCAACCGGGCAATGAATGCAGCATACAATGAAAAAGAATTACCTTTTATTGATTTCTGGAAAGGAGAAATTGCATTTCGTACCAACCAGTTTGATTCGGTAAATTTTTTCATTTCCCGATATTTGAAAAACCCGGTTTCTCATGATGAAGTAACGCCTTTGAATGCTTATTATATTTTAGGCTACAGCAATATGCGCCAGGAAAATTATGCCTATGCTTTGCAAAATTTATTACAGGTAGTGAATAATATCAGTAATGCCAATACGCCGGTACAACAGGATGCATATACACGAATTGCCGATTGCTATTTTATGCAAAAAAATTATTCCAAAGCAATGCCGATGTATGATAATATCATCACCCGGAATTTTCCATCAGCAGACTATGCATTATTTCAAAAAGCCATCATCAGTGGCGGAACAGGTAAGTATGCCCAAAAAATTGAATATCTCCAGGCAATTCCCAAAAGGTATCCAAAATCGGGTTTGATTACAGATGCAAATCTTGAAATTGCCAATACGTATTTAGCAGAAGAAAATTATGGATCTTCCATTGCACCATTGCAGGCTTTATTGGAAAATAAATCCGCAAACGCACTGAAACCACAGGTTTATCTCAAATTGGGCATTGCCTATTTTAACCAGGGAAATACAGATGAAGCTTTGAAAAATTTTCAGCAACTCATAAAAAACTATCCGAATGCGGATGAAAGCAATGAAGCTGTTGGCTATGTGCGCAATATATTTTTGCAAAGGCAAAAGCCCGGTGACTTTGTAACCTTTATGCAGAAGAATGGAAAAGCAGTAAGTTTTTCAGAAGCTGATTCACTTACATTTATTTCTGCCAATAATTCTTTTGAAAATAAAATGTATGATAATGCTTTAGCAGGCTTTAATGAGTACCTCACTAAATTCCCCAATGGCCAATATGCTGTGGAAGCAGCTTACGATGTTGCAGAAATTTATAATAATAAAAAAGATTTTGTCAATGCCATCAAGAATTATGGATTGGTTACTGCAAAATCACCTAACAAATTTGCAGAAAACGCTGCTTTGCAATCAGCAAGGATTGCTTATTTCGAATTAAAAGATTATGGGTTAGCGGAACAAAATTTTTTCCAACTCAAATCGCTTGCTACTACACCCGAAAATAAATTAGAAAGTATGCGTGGACTTTTGCGCAGCCAATATAAGTTGGGGAAATGGGCCGATGCAGTTTCCAATGCCCAGGAATTGTTGGCACAAAAAGGTATTGCCACAGATGATAAAATGATGGCCAATATGGCAATTGCAAAAAGTGCACAAATGAATAACCAGGTTTTTGAAGCAATGGATGCATATAAAACTGTAATTGGACTCGGCAAATCCGAATATGCTGCTGAAGCAAGATACCAGGTTGCTGTAATTTTATTTTCGCAGCAAAAATATCCGGAAGCCGAGAAAGCTGCTTTTGATGTGATCAATAAATCAGGTTCATATAATTACTGGATTACTAAATCGTATATTTTATTGGGCGATATTTATTTTGTGCAAAAAGATTATTTCAATGCAGAAGCCACTTTAAAGAGTGTAGTGGAAAATGGCTCTATACCTGAATTGCAGGCAGAAGCACAAAAAAAATTAGACAAAGTAGTTGCAGAAAAAAATCAAAACAGTAAAATAGCGGAGCCGGTTAATACAACAAATCAATAAAATATTTCAACAGAAAAAAAATACTGATGCAAAAATATATT
>CAYXHX010000084.1:0-3954 GCA_964464835.1 uncultured Chitinophagaceae bacterium
ATCTTCCGTTTTACACAAGCAGGTTCCGAGGTGTCGGCGCTTTTAGGAAGGATGCCAAGCGCTGTGGGATATCAACCAACACTTGCTACTGAAATGGGGTTGATGCAGGAGCGCATTACTTCTACCCGCAATGGATCTATTACTTCTGTACAAGCTGTATATGTACCTGCGGATGACCTTACTGACCCTGCTCCGGCTACAACTTTTGCACACCTTGATGCAACAACCGTATTAAGCCGTAAGATTTCTGATATTGGTATTTATCCTGCGGTTGACCCATTGGATTCAACAAGCCGGATATTAACCCCCTTAATTGTAGGTGATGTACATTATGATTGTGCCAACAGGGTTAAACTTATTTTACAGCGTTATAAAGAGTTACAGGACATTATCGCTATCCTTGGTATGGATGAATTAAGCGATGAAGATAAATTGGTCGTTTCCCGTGCAAGAAGGGTGCAGCGTTTTCTTTCTCAGCCTTTCCATGTGGCAGAACAATTTACCGGATTAAAAGGTGTATTTGTTTCTATAGAAGATACAATCAAAGGGTTTACAATGATCCTGGATGGTGAAGTGGATCAATACCCTGAAGCAGCTTTTAACCTTGTCGGGACTATTGAAGAAGCTATTGAAAAAGGTAAAAAATTATTGGCAGCAGCGCAAGGGTAATCTGTAAAACTTTACTGGAAAAAACTCATCATGACTTTAGAAATTCTCACTCCCGGAAGTAAATTATTCAGCGATGAAGTCACCGGCGTGCAATTGCCCGGTATTCATGGGTTGTTTGAAGTTTTAGACAAACATGCACCATTAGTAAGTGCACTTGGAAAAGGTGTTTTGAAAATATTGGTTGATAAAAATAATTCAGTAAGCTATTCTATTTCCGGCGGCTTTGTGGAAGTACTCCAAAATAAAGTCGTTGTTTTAGTAGAACAGGCAAAAAAAGTATAATTTTTTTTTTCATATTAATTTTAATGTTATAATTTTAACATCAAATTACTAACCCATTAAATTAAAAATTTATGAAAAAGAAAAATTTCCTCTTTGCAATGGCGCTCCTTATTGGAATGTCTGCATTTTCCCAAACACAAAAAGGGTATTATATCATTGGTGCACAACTTGCTTCAATGGATTTAAATTTTCAAAAAGGCAGTACTACATTTGGTTTAAATCTTCAACCGCAAGTTGCCTGGTTTGTAAAAGATAATATGGCAATTGGAGGTCAAGTTTTGGTAGGCCTGAATACAGGTAAAGGGTTTACTCAATTCAATTATGGAATTGGCGCATTAGGCCGGTATTATATTGCTGATAAAGCAACTCAGATTACCAGCAAATCCAAATTTTTCCTGGAAGCAACAGCCGGAATTAATGGTACGAATTATAAAAGCGGCGGTATAAGTTCAAATACCAATGGACTCGGACTTGGTTTTGGCCCAGGGCTTGCTTATTTTATCAATCAAAATATTGCGTTAGAGGGTTTGGTGAAATACAATCTTGGTATTGGTTTTGGTAATTCTACCACAACAAATAATATTCACTTTAATCTTGGCTTTTCAATTCATTTACCAGGTTCAAAATTGAAAGACATGAAAAATGACATGAAGTAAATTTCAATTTCAATATTTCCCATCCCGGCTTCATTGGCCGGGATTTTTTTTGCACAAAAAAATTCCCATAAAGAAAATGGGTCAGATTGTCAACACAGCCATATTCAAAATTATTGCGTGTATCTGATTCTTTAAAACTTCTTTGGCATAAATACCCGCATTTCATTAAACATATCATAAAGCCACAGAACTCATTTAACCCGGACACTTTTTTTGCGCTCTATAGAATGTAAACTTTCTCCAACTCAATTTTTAGTAAATATTAAACAAACAAATATGAAAAACAGGATTTGGCTTTTACCGGGATTATTGGGAACGCTGCTTTTAATGGCAGGTTGTTCAAAAGAGCCTTTGGATAATCTTACCCCTGAAGAATCACGCATATATACAACAAGCTATGATTCTTCCGCAAATTTCCAGGAATACAAAACTTTTTCCATTGCGGATTCGGTGGCAGTTATCGAAAATGGCACAGTAATAAAAGATCATACAGCTTCTGATGATGCCTATATCAATGCCATGAAAGAAATGATGCAACAACGCGGATATTTATTGGTAGACAAAAACCAGTCGCCGGATATTGCTATTGCAGTGAATCGGGTGTATAATACCACAACTGGTTATTTTGACTATGGTGGATACTGGGGTTATTATGGTGGCTATTGGGATCCTTATTATTGGGGATTTGGAGGTTATCCGTATAATGTACCTTATGTAGTAGGTGTGTATCAAATTACCGAAGGGCTTTATTCAATTGATATGTTTGATTTAAAGAATGCTGTCAGTGAGCAGGAAATAAATTTAATTTGGAATGGCCTTGCAAGGGGAACAGGCGTATTTAATGCGGCAACAGCCAATGAAGCAATAAGTACCATGTTTGCTCAATCACCTTATTTAAAAGCTACAAATTAAAAAATTAAAAAAAATGATATTATGAAACGATATGCAAAAATATTTTTCCCTTTAATAATGGTTTTCACATTCAGCCATTTTGCTCAGGCGCAATCAAAAAAGGGAGACGGAGAATTGACATTACATCTGAATTATAATTATGGAATTCCTTTGGGTGATTTCAATAATGAACTTATCAGTAATGGTTCTGCAAGAGGCTTTTCCGGTGATTTGTTATACCAGATTAACTCCAAATGGGCAGCCGGAATTTCAGCAGGTTACCAGGATTTCCTGGAAAAATATCCCAGGGCAGTTTATGAAACCGGTAATCATGAAACTACTTCGGCAGTTCTTACCAATTCCGTTGAAATTATGCCGTTAATGGCCAAAGGTGTTTTCACGCCAATGGGCGGAAATGGAAAAACACTACAACCTTATATTTCTGCCGGTGCGGGTGTGAATTTGCTCAATTTTCGCCAATACCTCGGTGAATTTGGCGCTGCCGACAATGCCGCAACTTTCATGGCACAAGCCGGTGCAGGTATCAACCTGGCATTTGGTAAAATGAAACAGAACGGTTTTACTGTTGGTGCAGACTACAACTTTGTTCCTTATAACCGAAACGGATATGGAAATATGAATAACTTAGGATTACATGCAGGAGTTTATTTTCCCTTAAAATAATATCCCCATATTTAAAAAAACCCGGCCCATTTAGGCCGGTTTTTTTATTGAGTTGATCATCGAAACTGGAAATTTTCTTTTCAATAGTTTATTTGTACCTTTCAGCAAATCAATTTTTTTAAAGATATACAACAATTATGGATAACTGGTTACACACACTCATCACACCTACACCACAGGAAGGATTTGAACTTGCCATTACATTATCTCGCAGGGGTGTAAAATATACGCAGCCAAATGCAGAAGTATTGCATGAGCTTCGCCCACAATATGCAAATGATGCAAATTCCTTAACGGCAGCATCACAAGTAATAGCCATCAACTTTCAAACAATTGCTGCCGCAAATAATTATTGGAGATAGAAAATGGAAGTTTTCTTCACCAATTTGTGAATGTGTCTCTTGATTGGCAGGAAGCAACTATAATTCTGATCGAAAATTCAACTTAAAATCAACATCAATTCTTTTTCGGAAATTCAAGTAAAAGATTTATTTTTAGGAAGGCAACCTTGTTAATAAATCGTTCGATTAGATAATAAAGTAAAATTTTAATTTGCTTTCTACAGAAGAATTGATAACACATATCAGGGGCTGTAGCCTCAATGACCGCAATAGCCAAAAAAAAATTTTTAGCTCATTTTACGGTTATGGTATGTCTATTTGTTTAAGATATACCAATAAGCCTGAAGATGCTACAGAAATTATGAATGATGGCTTTCTGAAAGTATTTAAAGATATTCATCGTTTTACGCCTGCATATTCAGATATAATGA
>CAYXHX010000084.1:3964-5885 GCA_964464835.1 uncultured Chitinophagaceae bacterium
TTCATTTAAAGGCTGGCTTCGAAAAATTATCATTTATACAGCCATAGATCATAATCGTAAATACTGCAAATTTGAAATGAATACTTCATTTACGGATGAAATTGTTGAAATGGAATATGCTGAAGAAAATGCACTTGATAAAATAGCTTACAACGAAATAATTCATGCTATCAGGCATTTATCACCCGCATACAGAACTATTTTAAACTTATATATCGTTGAAGGGTTTACGCACCAGGAAATCGCTGAACAATTGGGAATAGCTGAAGGTACTTCAAAATCGAATCTTTCAAAAGCAAAGATACAGTTACGCAAAATATTATTTAATTCACAACAAACAGTTTTAATCAATAATGAAGCCTGATAAATTAGATATTAAAATTCAGGAAGCAGCAGCAAAGCAGGAAGTTCCATTTCCAGAGGAAGCATGGAATGCTTTGGAGAAGAAGCTGGATGAACAAATGCCCCAAAATAAAAAAGACAAGAGAAAATTTTTTTGGCTATTGTTGATATTAATAATGCTTGCAGGCGGCACATCATGGCTGATATTGAGGAATCATACAGATGAACCTGTTTTTAGTAAAATGCAAAACACAGTTCAACGAGATACTTTAAATGGAATACAAGAAAATTTATTCGTTCAAAAAAAACCCGGTGATATCAATATTAAATCCAATAGCTCAGATTCTCCCTTCATTTCGAATTCAATCAATCCAACTTTCATTTACAATGGCATTAAAAATGATGCAAAACTTTTTGAAAATATAAAATCCAATAATATTGAAACATTTGTACCGCCTGTATTTAACTCAACTGAAATGAAGAAAGAGATTGATTTTGGAAAATCAAACCAACAGGAAAACCCAACAGCATTGGGAAATATTCATCAAGTACCCGGAAGGGATTCGTCTCAAAGTAAAATAAAAAATGAAATAAAAAATGATATTGATTTCCCTTTAACACTTGATAATACTGTTACCGGAAAAAAGGAAGAACAGAATACCTCAAAAAAAACTACTAATACAAAAGCCTCGAACAATTTCGGCAAATCTTTTTCCTTTCAACTTTCAGCAGGGCCGGATGTTAGTTTTGTGAACTTGAAAAATATCGGAAAAGTGCAACCTGTATTTGGTGCAGGTATCAGTTATGCAATCAATAAAAATTTTGCCATTCGATCCGGATTTTATGTTGCCCGAAAAATATATAAATCAGATCCATCAGATTATCATCCATCTACGACCGGCTTCTGGGATTATTATCCCGATCTTGATTTTATAGATGCAAACTGTAAGATTTATGAAGTTCCCATTATCATCAATTATGTATTTAATAAAACACCAAAGCATCAATGGTTTGCATCGGCAGGGGTTTCTTCCTATTTTATGAATTCAGAAGATTATACTTATATAAACAAGCCGGGCTATATGCAACCTCGGGATAATAATTATCAAATTAAAAATGAAAATCAACATTATTTGGCATCACTTCGGCTTTCTGCCGGTTTTGAAAAAAAATTATCCAATAAAATATCCATCACGGCAGAGCCATACATGAATATCCCACTCAAAGGGATTGGGTATGGAAAAGTAAAACTCTATAGTACGGGCATTTTATTTTCTGTAGGTATAAAACCTTTTGCGGAAAACTAAAATGCTTTCATTCAATTAGAAAGATATACAGCGAATGCAATGATATAAAAGGATAAGCTAATTCCTGATTTATTGCTTCGCAAAAAAATATTTCTAAAACTTAAATCAAATTTATGAAATTCAAAATGCTTTTTTCCGCAGCTATTGTAAGTGTAAGCATGTTCACTTCATTATCCTGTTCCAAGTCAGACAATGGAGGAGGGCCTCCACCACCGCCACCTCCTCCATCAACTGTCACACTCAATATCAGCAGTATGACATTCCCTGCGAGT
>CAYXHX010000084.1:5895-9158 GCA_964464835.1 uncultured Chitinophagaceae bacterium
GAAAGGAACGACAGTAAAATGGGTAAACCAGGACGCAATGGCACATACCGTTTCTTCTGATGATGGTACCAGCTTTGAAAGTGGTAACATGGCTACAGGCGCTACTTTTTCATATAAGACAACAACAGCAGGGACATATCCATATCACTGTGCATATCATTCAGGGATGACTGCAACCTTAATCGTTACTGATTAACCCGGCTGATGATATTTTTAAATGAATAATCATCAAAAGTTTTTTTGACAATGCGTAATAGAAAAACTGTAATTATTTACACGCTGCTAACCATTCTTGTTTTGATGATTGTGGGTGTAGTATATTTTGTATGGAATAAACCCCATCAAAACATCAGGGATTCAGACGCAATGGCAATTACATCTGCTGCTTTGTATGATAGCCTGTCAAAGAATAATACGGTTCAAAATTCGGGCATTATCAATCATGTAGTTGCCGTTACAGGCATAGTAAAGGAGGTCATAAAAAATCAGCAAGGCCAGCAAGTGGTTTTATTGCATACCAATAAAAATGATGCTTCAATTAATTGTACCATGGAAGAAAATTTGAATGAAAAATTCATAGGTAAAATGGTCACTTTAAAAGGTATGTGTATAGGTTATTCCGGCGGTGATACCACAATGGATTTGCCGGGTGATGTGATTGTAGTAAGCTGTTATCCATTATAAATCATAAAGAATGATCAAAAAAATTATTTCAGTTTGGATTTTTCTTGTGGCTGTTTCTATCACCGTACAAGCACAAGTTTATTTTACAAAAAATGGACACATCGCATTTTTCTCAAAAACAATTCTTGAAAATATTAGCGCTGAAAATAACCAGGTTATCAGTATTATGAATATACAGACCGGTGAATTTAAGTTTTCACTTTTGAACAGGGCTTTCAGATTCCCTAAAGCAAAAATGGAAGATGATTTCAATGAAGAGTATATGGAAAGCGATCGTTTCCCGCGTTCAGAATTTTCAGGGACAATCAGTCAAATCGGTAAAATAGATTTTCAAAAAGATGGTAAATGGAATGTGGATGTAACCGGTAACCTGCAAATACATGGCGTTACCAAAAAAATAAATGTGCCCGGTTTAATTATTATTAAAGATGGGAAAATATCGGCGTCTTCTACATTCCATGTAATGATTAAAGATTTTAATATCAAAATTCCATCCATCGTGTCCAATAAAATTTCAGAAAGTATTGAAATAAAAATAAACTGTTTATATCAAAAGAAATAACAGAAGTAAATATGCACTACAAACTATTCACTGCTATATTTTTTTCAATCATTTTTTTCATGAACGTATCTGCACAGGATACAACCAACCTGATGGATCAAATGGAAAAAGATGAAATGAAAAAAACACCGGGATATGCAACTGCAACGTTTATGACAACGAGAGTTGTTGATGGGCAATCGGTTGAAAACTTGCATGCGCATGTGTTGGATTTAAGAGTGTCTCATCGTTTCGGCCCTTTTAGTGATGGGGCATATAATCTGTTTGGGCTTGATAATGCTACAATGCGGCTTGGGTTTGATTATGGATTTTCGGACAATTTTATGATTGGGATAGGGCATAGTACATATCAGAAAACCTATGATGCATTTTTAAAATACAGGATTCTCCGGCAATCATCAGGCGCCGTGAATATGCCGGTTACAGTATCTTTTGTTGGAGTAGTTGCTATTAATACATTAAAGCAATTTGATACGATAAAAACAAATTTTTCTGACAGGGTATCCTCTGTTTACCAAATTTTAATTGCCCGAAAATTTTCTGATCAGTTTGCTTTGCAACTGATGCCAACGGTAATGCTGGAAGACAAAATTTCATTTGATCGTACAAAACAAACTGCTTTTGCCATTGGAATTGGTGCAAGGCAAAAAATTTCCAAGCGATTAAATATTAATGCGGAATATTATTATCAATTGCCCGGCACAAAAGCGCCCGGCGCACAAAATGTTTTTACATTAGGCGTGGATATTGGTACCGGTGGGCATGTGTTTCAACTGCATGTTACAAATTCATTCGGCCTTACGGAAAAATCATTTATATCAGAAACTACAGGCAGGTGGGATAAAGGCGACATCATGTTTGGGTTTAATATATCCCGCGTGTTTCAATTGAAAAAAAAGCAATGAAGTTGATTTGAAAACACCCCTCCCAAAGTCTCTTTGCCGTTTCTGCTACGGTGAAGAGCTTTGGGTTCTTGTTTTTTTATTGACACTGCATTTCAAAAATTTGATGCTCAATTCAGCAAAGGATCTATTGGGTAATTTATGAGTTGTGTATATTTCCCGCCTTTTTTTTGCAATGCTTCCTGCCAAATATTTTTGGGATTTGTTGTAAATACCAATTGTTTGTCAGCACCCGTAGTGAGCCAGCTTTTTAATACCATTTCATGTTCCAGCTGCCCCATTTCCCAACCACTATACCCCATGAAAAATTTCACATTGCTTTCATCCAGGAAGCCGGATTTTATTTTTTCAAAAACTTCTTCTATATCATTTCCCCAAAAAATTCCGGAAATAATTTCTATGCCATCCTGCAAAATATCAGGTTGATTGTGTATAAAAAATAAATGATCTTTTTGTACCGGGCCTCCAATAAAAACAGGGAAATCATTGCCTTCCATTACTTGTAAAAGCTCCCCGATTGTATGTTCATACGGCTTATTCAATACAAAACCCATACATCCCAGAGTAGTAGAATATTCACAAAGCAGAACAACGGTACGCAAAAAATTCGGATCATTTAAAAAAGGGTCCGCAATCAGTAACCGGCCTTTTTGAAGTTCTTCCATATACATTTGTTTGGCAATAAAATTACTGCATTCATTTTGGATTTTTCGTTAATTTGCTGATAAAGCAAGCCAATTTAAACGATTCTTAAGTTTCTTCATTTTATTTTGCATTTTTTGAAGTTGACTTATTTTGAATGAAGCAAAAGGTAATGATGTAAATAAAAAAAACTTCACATTGACACATAAAGATATGACTAGATTTGTTATGACATTAGAACAGAGTGTTGATTTAATTGAATATGCTATTATTAACGGAACTTCAGGAGATACTATTATACCAAAATTAATTTCGATGAATGTAATTGATTTAATTGAACTTTTTTCTGAAAAATATAATAAACCAATAAAATTTGCCACGGCAATACCATTGAAAACCTACATTCAAATCAGGCTAAAGAAAATACAACACAAACCAATATAGATAATAATGCATAAAAATGACAAAAAAAA
>CAYXHX010000085.1:0-266 GCA_964464835.1 uncultured Chitinophagaceae bacterium
AAGGCGGATGGATGCTTGAATTTATTATTGGAAATGAAAATCTCAAGAACTGAAAAGAGATATCTTAAAATAATTCCCTAAAAAGAATATAAAAAGCCATACATAAAACAAACCATCCAAAACCTTTTTTTAGTGAAGCCGGTGTTACTTTATTTGATAAAGAAATTCCAATTAATACACCAACTATAGCAATAGCTGTAATAGAAAGCAATTCAGGCCAGTCCACTTGAATGGAACTAAGGCTAAAAACAAAACCTATTAAAGAA
>CAYXHX010000085.1:276-3959 GCA_964464835.1 uncultured Chitinophagaceae bacterium
CAATGATCACCAAGGAAGTTGCCACTGCTTTTTTCATGGGAATATTCATTAATAAAACCAATGCCGGTATAATCAAAAACCCGCCACCGGCGCCAAGCAACCCGGTAACGATGCCAACAAATAGCCCATCTAAAACCAGGAAAAATAAATAAGATGATTTTTTTTCTTTGGAAGTTTCTTCTAACTTATTTTGACGGATCATTCGCATTGCAGAAACAAACATCAGGAAAGCAAAGAGGAGCATCAGCATCATACCTTTATGCAACACAAAATTACCAATGGTGAATATCGTTTCGGGAATGTAGGGTACTAAAAATTTGCGTGTTAAGATCACCGTAATAATTGAAGGGATTCCAAACATCCATACAGCCTGGAAGTCAATTAGTTTTTTTGGGTAAAACCGTAAACCGCCCGCCAGGCTTGTACTTCCAACGATGAATAAAGAATATGCCGTGGCTAAAACCGGGTCCAAATGAAATAAATACACCAATACTGGAACTGTGAGTATAGAGCCGCCGCCACCAATTAAGCCAAGTGAAAAACCAATCAGGATAGATGCTGCATAGCCGAAAAAAAACATGGAAGAATTTTTACAAAGATGAAATTTTATTTATTAATTCATCAGTATAAAATTATATGAAGCTACTTTAAACATGATGTTGAAATAATGAAATAATGTTTGAAAGTGAAATTCAGCCACCTCGTGGTAGTGCCGCTTCGTTTTTTTTAATCCCTGCATTTCATATAGGGCTATTCATCTTTAACCCATTCGGGTTTTAATACAAGCATGTTAGAATTATAATGATCCGAGTGAAAACCCTGCAAAGCCCGAAGGGCTTTAATGTTAAAAACGCCGGATGAAATCCGGTGTTTGTAGAAAGTTTAGTGAAACCCAACCCTGAAAGTGTTGAATAAAGAAATGGGAATGTATAGAAAAATAATTAATAAAATATTGTCCTGATTTTTTACGCACTATTAAACTCCATTTTTAATTGCTTTATACATTGTTGTAAAACATTTTCAATTGTCTCCAGGTTTCCTGTTATTTTATTTTCATCAATATTATCCGGGATCATGATTTCAATTTCATGAATCAATCCGCGTAAACTTTTGATTCCAAAAATGGTAACCGCGGATTTCATTTTATGCACGATGAAACGAATTTCAGCCCAATCTTTCTGCTGAACAGCTATTTTCATTTTTTCTATTTGCTCACCTATTTGTGTAATAAACAAAGCCACCATTTGTTGTAAAAATTCATCATCATTCCCGGTTTGATTTTTCAAATTGGTGAGGTCATAAAGGGGGATTTGTTCAGGCTTCATCTCCTTGTGGTTTTGATGGGACATGAACCCGGTTTTGCCGGATCATGCGATAGATAGTGGATTTTCCGATCCCCAGTTTCCTGGCAACCGTAACGATATCATAATCATATACCTGTAAATAATGTTCAACCAATTTCTCATTATAATCTTTTAATGTAGTATTGCCGTCATCTGTAAAAAAGGCATGTGAAGAATCTTGTATTTGAAGAATGCCGGGTTCAATTTCTTCATTTTCTGCAAGTACACATGCCAATTCAATCATTGATTTCAACTCCCGTATATTTCCTGGGAAATGATATTGCAATAATTTTTTCTTTGCCTCCACACCAAGATGTTTTTTAGGAATACCATTTTCTTTACAAAAAGATTCTATAAAATAATTGGCGAGTAAAATAATATCACTGCTGCGCTCCCGCAATGGAGGTAAATAGATTGTCAAACCCAAAAGCCGGTAATACAGGTCTTCCCTGAATTTTCCTTTTTTTACTTCATGTAATAAATTGCGGTGTGTGGCCACAATGATGCGCACATTTATTTTGATCACTTCATTTCCACCCACACGCGTAATTTCTTTTTCCTGTACGGCACGTAATAATTTTGCCTGCATATTTAAATCCATATCCCCGATTTCATCAAGGAATAAAGTACCGTTTTGCGCTTCTTCAAATTTCCCCAATCGCCTGGAACCCGCGCCGGTAAAGGCTCCTTTCTCATGGCCAAATAATTCGCTTTCCAGTAAATCATGTGGAATAGCCGCAACATTGATGGCAATAAATGGAAAATCTTTTTGTTGTGATGCATGATGCAACGACTTGGCAATAAGGTCTTTTCCCGTTCCGGTTTCACCGGTGATGGAAACAGAAATATTTACCTGTGCAGCTTTTTGCATTAACTCCAGGGCATTTTGTAAACCTTCACTTTGACCGATAATCGCATGTTGCAGGTTAAATTTTTTTTGTACTGCATGCTTGAGTGTTGCAACTTCTTTTTTTAAAACTACATTTTCATATAAATTTTGTACCGATACCCAAAGCCGTTGCTGCATGTCATCATCTTTTATGATATAATCATGCACACCTTTTTTAAATAAATTAATGGCAATTTTGATGTCTTCTTTAGCAGAAATAAAAATCACTTTTGATTGCGGGCTTACCTGTAATACTTTATCCAAAACTATTTCTCCTGTTGCATCAGGCAGGTTATAATCCAGCGTGATGATTTCGGGATGCTGTGATAAATCTTTAAAAAAAGAGGCAGCATTTGCAAAGGCAGTCACCTTAAAATCCGGGTTTAAGGAAAGATGATGAACGAGTAATGCACGATAGATTTCATCATCTTCCACTACAAATATTTTTATGGGTATCCTTTTCATACAAATTGTAAATAACGTTTTTTGTATGAAATGGACAAACATTAACGGTTTATTTTAAAATACTTCTATTGTACAGTCACCACGAAATTTTACCGTTTCTACTTTTTTTAAATAAAAATTTACCTGTTACTTTACTTTTGCAGTATGGAAGTAAATGATGCATTGGTGGAAAAACTGGCAAAATTATCTGCCCTTCATTTTGATGATACTGAAAAATTGCGCATCCGCGAAGACCTGCAAAGAATGATTGGTTTCGTAGAGAAGTTGAATGAATTGGATACAGAAGGAGTGGAGCCTTTGCAATATATTACGGGCGTTGAAAATATTTTTCGTGAAGACTTAGCAGGAGAAATGATTTCGAATGAAGCAGCCCTGCAGAATGCAGCAGGCGCGGAACCGCCCTATTTCACTGCACCTAAAGCGGTACAAAAACCGGGTAGGGAAAATTGATAAAAAAAAATTTATGGAAGCGATCATACGATTAGAAAATATTATTAAGACCTATTACATGGGCAACAATTCACTCACGGTATTAAAATCCATTTCGCTGAGTATCATGAAAAATGAATATGTAGCATTGATGGGCCCGAGTGGAAGTGGTAAAAGCACTTTGATGAATATCCTTGGATGCCTTGATACGCCTACATCAGGGGAATATCATTTAAATGGGCAGGATGTAAGTAAAATGTCGGACGATGACCTTGCAGATGTGCGCAACCTGGAAATAGGATTTGTGTTTCAACAATTTAATTTATTGCCTCGCTTAACTGCAGCAGAAAATGTGGCGCTGCCATTGATTTATGCGGGTGTTTCAAAAAAAGAAAGAACAGAACGTGCCATGGAAGCGTTGAATAAAGTAGGCCTTTCGGAAAGAAGCCATCATAAGCCCAATGAAATGAGTGGCGGCCAAATTCAACGTGTAGCCATTGCGCGGGCATTGATCAACAATCCATCTATTCTATTGGCGGATGAACCTACCGGTAACC